>CAZMRP010000018.1:0-20366 GCA_964568275.1 uncultured Myxococcales bacterium | reverse complement strand
GTGTTCTCGGCGCACGCCACGCGGGTGGAGGTGTGCCTGTTCGACCGCGCCGGCTACCGGCCGGACCCGGACACCGACTCGCTCGGCGGGCTCGACCCGCAGCCCGGCGACCACATCGGCATGGTCGGGCTGTTCCCGCCGCTCGTCGGGCGCATCGCCCAGGCGGGCGCACGGCTCACGGTCGTGGAGCTCCGGCCGGAGCTGGCCGGGGAACGGAACGGCTACCGCGTCACCCTCGACGCGGACGAGCTGCGCGCGTGCAACAAGGTGCTGGCGACGAGCACGCTGCTGCTCAACGACACCGTCGAGCGGATCCTCGAGCGCTGCGCGGGTGCGGTCAGCGTGGTCGTGATCGGTCCCGGAGCCGGCGGTCTGCCCGACCCGCTGTTCGCCCGCGGCGTCACGCGGCTCGGCGGCGCGTGGGTGCTGGACGGCGCGGCGCTCCGCCGGGCGCTGGTCTCCGGCTCGCCGTGGGGCGCGAGCACGCGGAAGTTCGCGCTCCGGCCCGCGGACTACCCGGGCTTCGAGGCGCTCGTGGCGCGGGCGTCCTCCGGCTAGCGCTCAGAACAGCCCGAGCTGCGCGGTGTCGGGCGCGGTCGCCGCGTCCCGGGCCCGCCGCAGCGCCGCCCGGTCGGGGCCGACCAGGAACAGGTGCTCGCGGTTGCGCAGGTGCGAGACCCGCCCGACCTTTTCGCCCCGCGGGTTGTAGATGCCGATCTGCGCCCCGACGTAGCGCTTGAAGTCGACCTCCACGACCTCGACGTGCCCGCGCTCCGCCAGCATCCGCTCCAGCTCCGGCCGCGGGAGGTAGCCCTCGTCGCTGAACGAGACCACCAGCCAGCGGGCCCGCAGGGCCGCGAGCACCTCGGCCAGCGCGGCGCGGATGCGCCGCTTCGAGTTGAACGGGTTGCGGTAGCTGCGGCAGTCGACCCGCTTCTGCGCCGTGCCGTAGACCTCCGGCTTGTCCCAGCGCACCAGCGACTCCCAGACGTGGTAGTTCCCCAGGTAGCTGTGCTGGTTGTACGGCGGGTCGACGTACGCCGCGTCGACCTCGACCTGCCGGGCCGCTTCCGCGGCGTCGAGCCGCAGGGCGGTCCCCGGGCCGGGGAGCAGCTCCGGGAGGCGCAGCTCGAGGTCGTGGAGCGCGCGCGGGGCCCACTGCTTGAGGTACGCCATCTGCACGCCGGTGGTGGAATCGACCCGGTCGGCCGCCTCCATCAGCGAGACCAGCGCCACGGCCTCGAGGTCCGGCGGGAGGCCGCGCGCCGCGATTGCCTCGCGGATCGCGTCGATCCGCGCGCCGTTCTTCGGGTGGAAGAACCGCGCCCGTTCGCAGCAGGTCGCGGTGAGCCACCCGGCCTGCGGCGGAACCCGCGCCAGCTCGGCGAGCAGCCGCTCGGCCCGGCGGCCGGTGCGCCGGGCATCGACCTCGACGTAGCACCGCGCCAGCACGTGGGCGAAGGCGAGGTGGTCGTTGGCGGTGACCCGCAGGCCGGCGCGCTTGAGCGCGTGGCCGACGCGCGAGGTGCCGCTGAACAGGTCGAGCACCGTACGGACCCGCGGCAGCGCCCGGAGCGCGGCGACGATGCGGGGGACCAGCACGCGCTTGGAGCCGAGGTACTTGATCATCCGCGTCGTCCCGTCGTCCCCGCGCCGCCGGCCGCCGGTCGCGGTGCGCCGCCGGCGTCGTTCACGAGGCGCCTTCCGCCACGCGGCGGCGCAGGGCGTCGAGGTTCGGGGCGATCGGCTCGGGCATCGTCACGGCGCGGCCGCCGGCGGCCACGTCCTTCAGGCCGTTGCCGGTGATCAGCGCCGCGACCGTCTCGCCGGAGCGCACGAGCCCGTCCCGGACGGCACGTTGCACTCCGGCGAGCGCCGCCGCCGCGGCCGGCTCGGCGAACAAGCCGGTCGTCCGGCCCAGCAGACCGATCGCCTGCGTGATCTCGTCGTCGGAGACGACGAGCCCGCCGCCGCCGGTCTCGCGCAGCGCGCGCACCGCCCAGCGCCCCGCCGCGGGGACCGAGACGCAGATCGAGTCGGCGATCGTCCGCGCGGCCACGTGACCCGGCACCTCGCCGTCGGTCCGCGCGAGGGCCCGGACGATGGCGGCGCTCCCCGCCGCTTGCGCGGCGTACAGGCGCGGCAGCCGCTCGACGAGCCCCAGCGCGCGCAGGTCGGAGAAGCCCTTGTGGACGCCGGCGAGGATCACGCCGTCGCCCGTCGGCACGACGACCGCGTCGGGCGCGCGCCGCCCGAGCTGCTCCCACAGCTCGAAGGCCACGGTCTTCTTGCCGTCGACGGTGTACGGGTTGTAGGCGGTGCTGCGGTTGTACCAGCCGAAGGCCCGGGTCGCCTCGAGCGACAGGGCGTAGGCGTCGTCGTAGGTCCCATCGACGGGGACCACCGCGGCACCGAACACCAGCATCTGGGTCCGCTTGGCGAGCGGCGCGGTCTGCGGCACCAGGATCACGGCGCGCAGGCCGACGGACGCGGCCATCGCGGACAGCGCCACGGCGGCGTTGCCCGTCGAGGCGGTCGTGATCGTGTCGCGACCCAGCTCGCGCGCCTTGCCGACGACGACGCTCGAGGCGCGGTCCTTGAGCGAGCCGGTGGGCAGGCCGGTGTCGTCCTTGAGCACCAGGCCGGGCAGGCCGAGCGCCGCGGCGAGCCGGGCGGGGTGGTGGAGCGGCGTGGGGCCCACCGGGAGCGGCGGCAGCAGCTCCGGCCCGGCGAGCGGCAGCAGGGCGTGCCAGCGGCGCCCGTCGGGAAACGCGGGGTCCGGGAACGGCGCGGCGGGACGGTCGAAATCGACGCGCAGCACGCCGCGCGGGGCGTGGCCCGGGGGCCCGGCGCCGGCACAGTCGGGGCACAGGTACTCGATCTCCGCGGGGGCGAACGAGCGGCCGCAGTCGATGCAGGCCAGGCGGTAGGACGTCATCGGAGCTCCTCCGCGCCGCGGCGCACGCCGCCGACGCGGGCCGGAGACTAGTGCGTCGGACGGGAGCTGTCGACCGCGCCGGGCAGCCCCGGATCGTGCTGAGACGCGGAGCGCCGTTACGGTTCCGATCCGGTAGACGGCGGTACGCCGGGCGCTTCGGGCGAGGGTCCCGGTCCGCAGAGCGAGACGCAGGTTGCTCCGGGTGCCGGTCCGGGAGAGCCGGGCGCAGGCTCCGGCGGTTCCGGGCGCGGTGGCCGCTGACCGGCCGACGATCAGGGAGTCACGGAACCTGCCGGCGCTCCGATGGCGCCTCGACCTGCCGCAGCGGTGATTCGCCAAGATCCGGCGCCGGTGTCGGCACGGTGGTGTTTGTGGTGCACGGTCCGGTCGGTTCCGCAGTGCAAGGGAAGGCCGCGTCGAGGGAAAGAGCAGTCGATGACAACCACTCAACGGACCACCCGAACCAATCCCACCCCATGGATCGCTGCCGCCGCTCTCGGAGCGCTGCTCGGAGCCGGTTGTGACGAGAGCACCGAGACGGAGCAGATCGAGTCCTCGACGTACTCGGTCACGACGACGGCCTTGACGGCGGCCCTGGTGGGCGCCCCGATGAGCGGGGAGGCCGAGTCGCTGTACCGGGACCGGGACCGGACGAGCGACGAGGAGGCCCGCACGCGGGTCGAGGCATCGATCGGCACGGAGATGGTGACGGTCCCGGCCTGCGTGGCCTATGACTGGACCGCGCTGGAGGCCGCGGTGACCTTCACGGACTGCGTCTCGGTCCGAACCGGGCAGACGATCCGCGGCACGGCGAGTCTGGCCGTCACGCTCCGCCCGAGCACGGTCTTCGTGTTCACGTTCACCGACTTCTCCGTCGGCGGCATCGCCTTCTCCGGGTCGATCACGCTCGAGTACACCGGTGCGGGCGAGGGACCGACGGCGAAGCTGTCGGCGAACCTGACCTTCGAGAGCGCCGGCGAGCACGCCGTCGTGACGCTCGAGGAGGTCGTGGTCGACGTGGTGGGCGACACCTACACGCTCGCCGGTCCGGGCCATGTTGCCACGGACACGGTGGAGGCCGACTTCGTCGTTGCCGGCATGGTGCTCGTCGCCGGCGACTGCCTGCCCTCGGCCGGGACGATCACGCTGACGATCAATGGGCGGACCGTCGTCGTGCGGTTCACCGCCGACACGCCGACGGCCGGGACCGTCGGCCTCACGATCGGCGACGCGGCCGAGGAGCAGACGGCGCTGTTCCCGCCCTGCTGAGCTGCTGCCTTGCGCCGTCGTCGGGGCCGGCGACGAAACCGTCGACTCTCGACCAGCGACTGTCGACGCGCGGCCGCCCCTGCGTCCGAAGACCGTTGCGGCGCGATCCGGGAGGCTGCGGGCCGATTGCCGGAGCCGTCGCCGCGGGGTAGTCTGCCTTCGTCGATCTGAGGAGCGTGGACGGATGAGATTCGTCATCATCGGTGGAGATGCCGCCGGCATGAGCGCGGCCAGTCGGGCCCGGCGCAACGATCCGGAGCTCGAGATCGTCGTGCTGGAGCAGACCGACGACGTGTCCTACAGCGCCTGCGGCATGCCGTACAACATCGCCGACCCGGGTCGGCCGATCGAGGATCTGGTCGTGCGGCGGGCCGAGGCGTTCCGCAGCAAGCAGGGCATCGACCTCCGGACCGGCCATCGCGTCGAGGCGCTCGACCCGGTCGCGCGCACGGTGTCCGGGTCCGCCGGCGGCGGCGAGCGCTTCGTGCTGGACTACGATCGGTTGCTCGTGGCCACCGGGGCCCGCCCGACGGTCCCGGACCTGCCGGGGCTCGACCGCGACGGCGTCGTGTTCCTCAAGAGCCTGGATGACGGCCGGCGCCTCAAGGCCCTGCTGCAGTCGCGGGCCGTCACGCGGGTCGTGATCCTCGGCATGGGCTACATCGCGCTGGAGATGGCCGAGGCGTTGCGGAGCCGCGGACTCGCCGTGGCGCTGGTCAAGCCGCGGCCCGGGCTGCTGCCGTGGCTGTCGCCGGAGCTGTCCGCGCTGGTGCGGGCGCGCCTCGAGGCCCACGGCGTCGAGCTGTACGACGGGCGGCGCGTGGACCGCGTCGAAGCCGAGGGCGACCGGTTGCGCGTAGTCGGTCCCGAGCTCGACCTCGCCGCGGAACTGGTGCTGGTGGCCGTCGGCGTGGTGCCGAACAGCGGGTTGGCCGCCGCCGCGGGCCTGGCCCTGGGTCCCGCACGGGCCGTCGCCGTCGATCGCCGGCTGGGCACCTCGGTCGCGGGGATCTACGCCGCCGGCGATTGCGCCGACGCCTTCCACGTCGTCACGGGACAGCGTGTCTACGTGCCCCTGGCGCTGCGGGCCAACCGTGCCGGCTGGGCCGTCGCCGACAACGTCTGCGGCCGTCCGGCGGAGCTGGACGGCGTGGCGGGGACGGCGGTGTTCCGGGTCTTCGAGCTCGAGGTTGCGCGCAGCGGCCTGACGGCCGCGGAAGCCGCGCAAGCCGGCTTCGACCCGGTCGTCGTCTCCGTCACCACCGGCAGCCGGGCGCACGCCCATCCCGGCGGGGATCGGATCCACGTCCACCTGGTCGGCGACCGCGCCGGCGGGCGGCTGCTGGGGGCGCAGCTGGTGGGCGTGGAAGGGGTCGCCCACCGGATCAACGCCGTGGCCGTGGCCCTGCACGCCGGCATGACCGTGGCGCAGTTCGCGCAGACCGACCTGAGCTACGCGCCGCCGTTCGGCCCGGTCTGGGACCCGCTGCTGACGGCGGCCAACCAGTTGCTCAAGCTCGTCGAGCGCGGCGGTTCCTGAGCCGTGTGCCCGGGCAGGAACAGGGTCGCCGGCAGCACGCCGGCGCCCGCCGACCCCGCGAGGTTCAGGACGCGTGCGGCGCGTGCCGGGCGCTGCGAGCGGTCCATGGCGGCTCCGGAGTCTGTGTGGGCCGAGAGATCGTCCCGCCTCGAGCGAGTGGCAATTCGCCACGGCAGGCGGGTGTCGGCGGCCGACGATTCGGACCTGCCGGCGGTGCCGCCGTATCGTGCGGATGATGCGGCGGAATCCGCCGCCCGCCCGCGGGCTTCGCGGGCGTCCCGGGGTTCGTTGACACGATTCGGGAGGGATGCTAGGGACCGGCGATACGCCGAAAGAAGCAGATGTTCAGAGGGTTCGAACGGGGGCAGCATCGCGGAGGTGACCGTTGAGACTCACCATTGACGGAAGACCGATCGAGGCCGTGGAGGGCCAGACCATCCTGGATGCGGCGCGGGCGAGCGGAATCTACATTCCGGCCCTGTGCTACCACCCCAGGACCGGGAAGGCGGGGCGCTGCCGGGCGTGCGTGGTCGAGATCGAGGGGGTGCGCGGCCTCAAGGAATCGTGCGCCACGCCGGTGCGCGAGGGGATGACGGTCCACACCGAGACGCCGCGGGTGCTCGACGCGCGGCGGATGGTCGTCGAGCTGTTGCTGGCCGACGGGCACCACAACTGCATCTCCTGCCAGGCCTCGGGCGACTGCGAGCTGCAGCAGATGGCCTACGTGCTCGGGATCGAGCGGCCGGGCCTGCTGTTCGACGTGCCCCAGGACCCGCTCGACGCCTCCTCCGAGGGGATCGTGCGCGAGGCGGACAAGTGCATCCAGTGCGGGCGCTGCGTCACCGCGTGCCAGAACCTGGTGGTCAACCAGGTGCTGGCGTTCGGCTATCGCGGGCACACCAGCCGCGTCATCGCCGACGCGGACGTCCCGCTGGGCGAGTCGAGCTGCGTGCTCTGCGGCGAGTGCGTCCAGGTCTGTCCGGTGGGGGCGTTGACGTTCACGGGGCCCCGCAAGGCCCGCATTCGTCCCGCCGAGACGACCGCGACCAAGGTCACCTGTCCGTACTGCGGCGTGGGCTGCCAGATCGACCTGCACACGAAGGACAACCGGTACGTCTGCTCCGAGGCGACCGAGACCGCGTGGGAGCGCCAGCCGAACAAGGGGATGCTGTGCGTCAAGGGCCGCTTCGGCCTCGACTTCGTCGACTCGCCGGACCGGCTGCGCACGCCGCTGGTCCGCAAGGACGGGAAGCTGGTCGAGGCGAGCTGGGACGAGGCGCTCGACCTGGTGGCGTCGAAGCTGAAGGGCGTCAAGGACGCCCACGGCTCCGACGCGCTGGGCTTCTTCACCTCGGCCAAGGTGACCAACGAGGAGAACTTCGCCCTGCAGCGGCTGGCCCGGGTGGTGTTCGGGACCAACAACATAGATCACTGTGCACGTCTTTGACACAGCTCGACGGTGGCCGGTCTGGCCGCCACGTTGGGCTCGGGCGCGATGACGAACGCCATGGAGGAAGTGCTCCAGGCGAAGATCATCTTCGTGATCGGTTCGAACACGACCTGGAACCACCCCGTGTTCGGCGCACTGCTCAAGCGGGCCGTGAAGCACAACGGGGCCAAGCTGATCGTCTGCGATCCCCGGCGGATCGACCTGGTCGACTTCGCGGACATCTGGCTGCAGCAGCGCAACGGCTCGGACGTCGCGTTGCTCTCCGGTCTGGCGCACATCATCCTGCGCGAGGGCTGGCAGAACGCCGAGTACCTCAAGGAACGGACCGAGGGGCTCGAGGCGTTCCAGAAGTCGCTGGAGTTCTTCACGCCCGAGAAGGTCGAGGAGCTGACCGGGGTCAAGGCGGCCGACCTGTTCGCCGCCGCGAAGCTGTACGCGACGTCCGGCGTCGGCGCGTTGTACTACTGCATGGGCATCACGCAGCACAGCCACGGCGTGGACAACGTCAAGGCCTGCGTCAACCTCCAGCTGATCCTCGGCAACCTGGGCGTCGTGGGCGGCGGCGTCAACCCGCTGCGCGGCCAGAGCAACGTGCAGGGCGCCTGCGACATGGGCGGGCTGCCCGTCGTGTTCACCGGCTACCAGCCCGTGAGCAACGCGGCCGCCGTCGAGAAGTTCTCCAAGTACTGGAACGCCAAGCTCAGCGACAAGGCCGGGATGACGCTGACCCAGATGATCCCGGAGTGCGGCGCGAAGATCCGCGCGCTCTACATCCTGGGCGAGAACCCGATGGTCTCGGACCCCAACCTGCACCACGTCGAGGAGAGCCTCCGGAAGCTCGACTTCCTGGTCGTGCAGGACATCTTCCTGACGGAAACCGCCCAACTCGCCGACGTGGTGCTGCCCGGCGTCTCGTTCGCCGAGAAGTTCGGCACGATCAGCAACACCGAGCGCCGCGTCCAGCTCACGCAGCCGGCGATCAAGCCGACGGGCAACGTGCGCCAGGACTACGAGATCATCGCCGACGTCGCGCAGCGCCTGGGCCACGAGAGCTTCCCGCGCACCCCCGAGGCGCTGTGGAAGGAGGTTCGCGACCTCACGCCGGCCTACGCCGGCCTGTCCTACGAGCGGATCCGGGAGGTCGGGATCCCGTGGCCGTGTCCGAACGAGACCCATCCGGGCACGCCGGTCCTGCACGTCGGCAAGTTCTCCCGCGGCCTGGCCCTGCTCTCGCCGCTCGAGTACCGCCCGCCGGCCGAGACGCCGGACAAGGAGTACCCGTTCGTGCTGAGCACCGGGCGGATCCTCGAGCACTTCCACACCGGGAGCATGTCCCGCCGGGCGGGCGTCCTCGATCGGCTCGTGCCGGGCGGGCACGTGGAGCTGCACCCGACCGACGCCAAGCACAGCGGCGTGGCGGACGGCGACCGGATCGCCGTCCGCACGCGTCGCGGGCGCATCGAGACGACGGTGCGGGTCACCGAGCGCGTCGTCCCGGGCTCGATCTTCATCCCGTTCCACTTCGCCGAGGCGGCGGCCAACGTGTTGACCAACGACGCGTTGGACCCGGTCTGCAAGATCCCCGAGTACAAGGTCTGCGCGGCCCGCATCGACAAGCTGGCGTGACGCAGCGACGACGGAGAGCCTGAGATGATGATCTCCCACGAAGTTCGTGCCCGAATCGAGGACACGGCCGCCCGCTATCCGGACCGCCGTTCGGCCCTGATGCCGGCCCTGCACCTGGCCCAGCGCAGTCTCGGCGGGAGCGTGTCCGCCGAGGCCGTCGCCGAGATCGCCAAGCTGATCGGCGTGCCGGTCTCGACGGCCTACGGGATGCAGAGCTACTACACGATGTTCAATCGGCAGCCGATCGGCCGCTACCACCTGCAGCTGGACGTCAACGTCCCCGCGATGCTGGCCGGCGCCGACGCGCTGCTCGCGCATCTCGAGAAGACGCTGGGCATCCGGGCGGGGCAGACCACGCCCGACGGCCTGTTCACCCTGTCCACCGTGCAGGACCTCGGCAGCTGCGGCAGCTGTCCCGTGCTGCAGGTCAACGACCGCTACTACGAGAACCTGACGCCCGAGAAGGTCGACCGGCTGCTGGCGGAGCTGCGCCAGGGCAGGCTGCCCGAGCCGGGCGCGGGGGCCCACTGGGGCACGAAGTGCGACATCCTGCTCAAGCGGCGCGGCGACCCGAAGGCCCGCGAGCTCGAGGTCTACCGCAAGTCGGGCGGCTACCAGGCGCTGGCCAAGGCGTTGGGCATGACTCCCGCGGCGGTGGCGGCCGAGGTGAAGGACGCGGCGCTGCGCGGCCGCGGCGGCGCCGGCTTCCCCGCCGGCATGAAGTGGGGCTTCCTGCCCAAGGAGCGCACGCAGCCCGTCTACCTGATCTGCAACGCCGACGAGGGCGAGCCGGGCACGTTCAAGGACCGGCAGATCATGGAGTTCGACCCCCACCTGCTGGTCGAGGGGATGACCATCGCGGGCTTCGCCATCGGCGCGCAGCTCGGGTTCATCTACATCCGCGGCGAGTTCGCCTGGATCGCGGAGATCCTCGACGCCGCCTGCGCGCAGGCGCGGAAGGCCGGCCTGCTCGGCAAGAACATCCTCGGCAAGGGCGTCGACTTCGACATCATCGTCCACCTCGGGGCCGGCGCCTACGTCTGCGGCGAGGAGACCGCGCTGATCGAGTCGCTCGAGGGCAAGCGCGGCAACCCGCGCCTCAAGCCCCCCTTCCCGGCCGCGGTGGGCCTGTACGGCTGTCCGACCATCGTCAACAACGTGGAGACCCTGGCCTGCGTCCCGTTCATCGTCGAGCAGGGCGCGGCGGCCTTCCGCAAGCTGGGACCGACCAACAACCACGGGCCCAAGATCTTCGGCATCTCGGGCCACGTGAACAAGCCGGGCACCTACGAGTACCCGATGGGCACGCCGCTCGAGGAGCTGCTCGCCGCCGCCGGCGGGGTCCGCGGCAAGCTCAAGGCGGTCATCGTCGGCGGGCTCTCCGTCCCGATCCTCACCGCCGCCGAGGCCGCCGGGCTGACGATGGACTACGACTCCTGCCTCAAGCGCGGCACGATGCTCGGCTCGGGCGGCATCATCGTGATCAACGAGCAGACCTCGATCCCCGAGGTGGCGCTGCGGGCGATCCGGTTCTACGCCCACGAGTCGTGCGGGCAGTGCGTCCCCTGCCGCCAGGGCTCGCACGCGCTGGCGCGGCTGCTGGAGCGGCTGGTGGCCGGCCGCGGCAAGCCCGGGGACATCGACCGCGTGCTCGGCCTGTGCAAGTCGATCGGGGGCACCACCCTCTGCCCGACCGGGGATGCGTTCTCGGTCCCGATCGAGGCGATGGTCCGCAAGTTCCGGCCCGAGTTCGAGGCGCTGCTGGCGTAGGCGCCCGGGCCCGGGCCGGTGCGGGCCTCGGACGGAACACGCACCTTGGACGGTTCGCGCCCCATCTTCTCCCCCGCGGCGCTCGGCGAGCCCGTCGAGCCGTCGACCGGCGGCGCCCGGACGGCGATGCCCGGGCTGCTGCTGCTCGGCGCCGCCGGCCGCAACGCGGGCAAGACCGGGCTGGCCTGCCGCCTCCTGCAGCACTTCGCGCGCCGCTTCGAGCTGGTGGGCGTGAAGGTGACGACCGTCGACACGGGAGCCGAGCGCGAATGTCCGCGCGGGGGACAGGGCTGCGGCGTCTGCCGTTCCTTCGGTGGTCCGTTCCTGCTGACCGAGGAACGGGGCGGGCCACCCGGCAAGGACACGACCCGGATGCAGGAGGCCGGCGCCCGCCGGGTGCTGTGGCTGCGCGTCCACCGCGCCGAGCTGGCCCTGGGGCTGGCGGCACTGCGGGACGCCCTCGGTCCGCGAACCCTGGCCGTGGCCGAGTCCAACATGCTGCGCACCGTGGCCGACCCCGACCTGTTCCTGATGCTTCGGCGCGAGGAAGCCGGCCGGCCCAAGGCGACGGCGCGGACGGTGCTGGGCTTCGCCGACCGGATCGTCCGCTTCGACGGCACCGGCTACGACCTGGACCCGGGCGCGCTCGACGTCGTCGCCGGACGCTGGCGGCTGGACGAGCCACCCACCGCCGTCGTGCTGGCCGGCGGCAACAGCCGCCGGATGGGGGTCGACAAGCGCGGGCTCGAGGTCGACGGCGTCCCGCTGCTCGAGCGGGTCGTCGACCGCCTGCGTCCGCACGTGCGCGAGGTGCTGATCGGGACGAACCCCGACCTGCCCGCGCGGGAGCTCGCCGGAACGCGAGCCGTCGACGACCGGGTCCCGGGCCGGGGGCCGTTGATGGGCCTCGCCTCGTGCCTGCCGTTCTCGTCGAGCGACCGGAACCTGGCGGTGGCCTGCGACCTCCCCGAAATCCCCGCCGCGCTCGTCCGGCGACTGCTGGCCGAGGCGGCGACGTGCGAGGCGGCCGTGCCCCGGGCGGCCAACGGCCACATCGAGCCGCTGCTGGCGGTCTACCGGCGCCGCCTGCTGCCGGACATCGAGCGGCTCCTGGCGGCCGGCGACGGGGGCCTCCGGCCGCTGCTGGCCGAGCGCGACGTCCACTACGTCCCGCTCGAGGAGTTCGGCTGCTCCGAGCTCCCGAACCTCAACACGCCGGAGCAGCTCCAGGCCTGGGTCGCGCGCCGGCGCCGGTCACCCTGACGTCGATCCCGCGGCCGCCGCGGTGGCGGCCCGGCCCTTCTCCGTCAACACGCGGGTATCGCCGTCGCGGCGCGTCAGCCCTTCCTTGTCGAAGAGTGCGAACAGCAGCAGGCAGATCCGGCGATTGCCCTGCACCAGGTCGCGGAACTCGGCCACGGTCAGCCCCTGCCCGCGTCCGGCGAGCCCCCGCAGCAGCGCCTGCCGGCAGCGGTCGACCACCGTCGCCGCGAGGTACTCCCCTTCGACGTGGTACGCGCGCTGCTGCTCGACGAGGTAGCGCAGGGCCTGCTGCACGTCGCGCTCCCGGATGCCGGCCTTCGCGGCGGCGGCCATCAACTCGGTCAGCGACGGCGTCGTCATGCCCTGCTGCCCGAGGAACGCCTCGACGAACGCCGACTGCCGTCGGCGGTCCGCCGACAGCTCGACCCGATGGGCGGCCAGGGTCCAGGTGCGCGCCACGACCTTCACGCGCCCCTCGCGCTCCAGCGCCTCGAGCAGCAGTCGCAGCGCCGCCTCGCCCGCGCCGCCGCGCTCGATCCCCAGCGGCCCCATCAGCTCCTCCGTCGTCCGCCCCCGCTCGCTGAGCGGCTGCTCGCGATGGTGGTGTTCGAGCGCCGCGAGGAGCGCCGTGATGAGGCGCTCGCGCATCGCCGTGGAGAGGAAGACCGGTCGCGGACCCTCGCCCAGCACGACGAGGTCCTCGGGCAGCGACGCGACCGGGACCTTGGCGATGTCCTCCTCGGCGACGTTGAGCAGTTCCGCAAGGCGGGCGCGGTCGACGGGCTGGCGCTGCTTGCGCACCTCGGCCGCCAGCAGCAGGGGAAATCGCCCCGACGAAAGCTCAGCGAGCGCCGCGGTCACGGTCGCGGTGCGGCGCCGGTGGTGCAGCGGCTTCGGGTCCAGCACCTCCCCGCCGCCGAGCGACAGGTCGCTCGAGGTGCTGCGCAGCACGAACCGATCGCCGGCCTGGACCACGCACGGCTCGCCGAGATGGAGCTGGGCCAGGCCCGTCGCGCCGGGCGCGAGCTGTTCCTGGTCGAGCAGGTGTACTCGCGCCTGGTTCTCGTAAGTCCCGAGGTGCAGCACGGCCTGGGTCCAGCGCCCGAGCGGGCGGGCGTCGGAGAACAGCCGCAGCTTGGCGTCGACGAGCGTGGTCGCGGCGAGCGGCCGGTCGGAGACGACCATCCCGCGGCGGAATTCGCCGCGCTCGAGGCCGACCAGGTTGAGCGAGGCGCGATCCCCGGCGCGCACCGCGTCAACCTCGACCCCGTGCCGCTCCAGGCGCCGGACCCGGAGCTTGCGGTTCGGCGGCAGCAGCCAGGCCGTCCCCTCGCGCCGCAGCTCGCCGCCGAGCACGGAGCCGGTGACCACGGTGCCGAAGCCGGCGACGCTGAACACGCGGTCGGGAAACAGGCGGAAGACCCGACCGGCGGGGCGCTCCGGGATCGCCTGGGCCAGGCGGTCGAGCGTCTCGACGAGGCCCTCGAGACCCTCGCCGGTCAGCGCCGACACCCGCACGATCGGGCAATCGGCGAGGAACGTGCCGCCGAGCAGCGAACGGAGCTCGCCCTCGGCCAGCTCGGCCAGCTCGGGGTCGACGAGGTCGATCTTGGTCAGCGCGACGAGGCCGGTGCGAATCCCGAGCACGTCCATGATCTGCAGGTGCTCGCGGGTCTGGGGCATCACGCCGTTGTCGGCCGCGACGACGAGCAGGCAGAGGTCGATGCCCATCGCGCCCGAGACCATCGTGTGGACGAAGTCGCGGTGCCCCGGGACGTCGACGATGCCGAAGCTCGAGCCCGAGGGCAGGTCGAGGTGGGTGAAGCCGAGGTTGATCGTGATGCCGCGGGCCTGCTCTTCCTTGTGCGTGTCGCAGTCGTGGCCCGTGAGCGCCTTGATCAGCGCGGTCTTGCCGTGGTCGACGTGGCCCGCGGTGCCGAGGATCAGGCGCTTCATGCGCGGTCCGCCGCCGCGGTCGCGCGCGCCACGGCGGCTGCGACGGTCGGCAGCTGCTCCGTGAACAGCGCCAGCACGTCGAGGATCAGCCGGCCCTCGCGCAGCACGGCCAGCACCGGCGGCTCGCCGCCGAGCAGCGCCTGGTGGAGCCGCTCGGCGAAGCCCTCCCGGTGGTCGCTCCCCGGCCCGGCGAGGACCTCGACCCCCGCGCTCGGGAGGTCGACGCCCGGCAGGGCGCCGCCGCCGCACTGGCCCGTGCTCGCCACGACGCGGGCCGCGACCCCCCGCTCCGTCAGCCGTTGCAGCAGCTGCTCGGCGAGCCCGTCGAGCGTTCGGCGATCGCGGGCGAGGAAGGCGAACGTCGGGTTCTGCGCCTCGGAACCCCCGGCCGGGCCGAGATACGCGCGGCAGGCGGCGAGCAGCGCCGCGTAGGTCAGCTTGTCGACGCGCAACGCGCGCATCAGCGGCGCGTCGGCGCAGCGTTCGATCCAGGCGCGGCGTCCGGCGAGGATTCCGGCCTGCGGCCCGCCGAGCAGCTTGTCGCCGCTGAAGGCGACGAGGTCCGGACCGTCGGCGAGGGCGCCGCGGACGTCGGGCTCGCCCTCGAGCGGCAGATCCGGCCGGGGGCGGAGCAGGCCCGAGCCGATGTCGTAGAGCAGGGGCAGCCCGCGGTCCCGGGCCAGTCCCGCCAACTCCCGCACCCCCACCTCCTCGGTGAAGCCGACGATGGCGTAGTTCGACCGGTGCGCCTTGAAGAGCAGGGCCGTGTCGGGTCCGAGCGCCCGCTCGTAGTCCGCCAGGCGGGTGCGGTTCGTGGTCCCGACCTCGACCATTCGCGCGCCGCTCGCAGCCATGATCTCGGGCAGGCGGAAGGCCCCGCCGATCTCGATCAGCTCGCCGCGCGAGACGAGGACCTCGCGGCCCCCGGCCAGCACGGACAGCGCGAGGAGCAGCGCGGCGGCGTTGTTGTTGACGACCAGGGCGTCCTCGGCCCCGGTCAGCAGCCGCAGCAGCTCCCGCGCGTGCGCGCTGCGCTCGCCGCGCCGCCCGGTCGCGAGGTCGAGCTCGAGGTTGCAGTAGCCGCGCGCCGCCTCGCCAATCGCCGCGATCACGTCCTGCCCCAGCGGGGCGCGGCCGAGGTTGGTGTGCAGCACGATCCCGGTGGCGTTGACCACCGGGCCGAGGGAGCCGCGGGCCAGGCGCGGAACCTCCCGCGCGACCCGCTCGAGCACCGCAGCGCCGTCCGGCGCCGCGCCGCCCGCGAGGATCGCCCGCCGCTCCTCCTCCAGCACGGTGCGGATCACCGCGCGCACCAGCTCGTGGCCGTGTCGCTCGGCGAGCCGGCGGCCGACGGGTGTTTCGAGCAGCACGCCGACGCTGGTCAACTCGCGCAACGCAGGGGGACGACGTCTCGCGGTCATCGGGGAACGCACGCGGCAGCGCGGGCGGTGCGCGAAACCGCGGTGGCAGAGAGGGCAGGAATCGAACCTGCCACGGACGGTGTTATCCGTCCGCTACTGGTTTTGAAGACCAGCCGGACCACCAGATCCTTCCTCTCTCCGCAGAAATCCGTCAACACCCGGGCGAGTCTAGCCGCCTCGCGAAACCGGCGCAAGCCTCGGCCCGCGGCCCGGCTGTCCCGACCGTGCCTCGCCCGCCCCGTCCGCCTGCGAACTTGTGCGCCTTCCGTGAGACGCGCGGCCTTGGGCCACCTCTACCGCGGCCCGCCGTCTGCTCCGCGGGCCGCCGCCCGCGGGCCGCCTCCGCGCCCGGCCCGGTGCCGGCCGCACTTTTCGCTTGTCCGGTCGAGCCGAAACGGGTTATGGGCCTTGCATCCAAACCCGAGGATGCGAGGCGGTCGAGGATCGTCTTGCAGAAGAGAAAGGAGCTGAGGGAGATGGCCAACAAACCGGTCGAGATCGTGCAGGCCTGCAGTGGCGCGGGCGCATACAAGGGTGGGCTCTCGTTGCCGAACTGGCTCGTGCGAGCGTTCATGGCCGGCCTCTACATCGCCGTCGGCGGAGCGCTCGCGACGGTGTGCAGCGCGGGGATGGACCTCGGGGGCGAGACTCCCGGGTTGAAGTCCCTGATTGCGGGCTCGGTCTTCCCGGTCGGACTCATCGCGATCGTCCTCACCGGCATGGAGTTGTTCACCGGCGACTGCATGCTGATGCCGGTCGCCTGCCTGAACAAGAAGCTGGCCTGGAAGCGGATGCTGTGGGCCTGGCTGTGGGTCTACGTCGGCAACTTCCTCGGCTCGATCTTCTGGGCCTACCTCATGTCCGTCGGACCGCTGGTCACCGGCGGCAGCGGGGGCGCGCTCACGGCGGCCGGCAAGAACGCCGTCGCGATCGCCCAGGCCAAGGTGCTGCCGTACATGGCGGCGGGCGCGGCCGGATTCTGGTCGGCGTTCATGAAGGGCATCGCCTGCAACCTGCTCGTGAACGTGGCCATCCTGCTCGCCCTCTCCTCGAAGAACATGATCGGGAAGTTCTTCGGCATCTGGTTCCCGATCATGGCCTTCGTCGCCTCCGGCTTCGAGCACAGCGTGGCGAACATGTACTTCATCCCGACCGGGATCTTCCTCGGCGCGGCCGTGACCTGGGACCAGTTCCTGGTCTGGAACCTCGCCCCCGTCACGCTCGGCAACATCGTCGGCGGGATGGTCTTCATCGGGTTCGTCTACCAGTACTGCTTCAAGGGTGAGATGCCGAAGGAGGCCTGAGCTCCTCCGCGCGTCGCCCCGTTCCCGTCATAGACGCGGCATGATTCCAACCTGGCGGCTTGCCTGGAACTTCGTGCGTCGGCTGCTTCCGGTCGCCCTGGGCCTGGCCTGCGCCTGCAGCCGCGGGCCCGCGGGCACCGGCGACGGCCGCGCCGGCCCCGAGTCGGGCCGGCGCCCCGACCGGCCGAACGGCGTGGTCGGGGACGGCGGGTCGCAGCTTCCCGCGGCGCTGCTCGCGCAGGCCGGGGACGCCGAGCTGGAGCCGTTCACGCGCTGGTCCTTGCCCGGCGTGCGGCTGTACAGCGTCTCCTCGTGGGTGCCCGACGAGTCGACGTCGCGCGTCGTCGGCGTGGAGGACGGGACCGGGGAGCTGGTCCGCGGGGTCGAGCTGTTGCGGCGCGGCGGAGCGCAGCCGCCGGAGGAGCAGGCGCGCCGCGTGTTCGGCGCCCTGCTCGGCCAGGCGTTCTACGAACCGCTCGGCGCCGCCGACGAGCGCCCGCAGTTCGCCTCGGAGCAGGAGTGGTCGCTGGTGCGGCCGCCGCGGACCGAGGACGGAGCGCTGATCTTCTTCTCGATGCAGGGCGACATGGCGCCCGAGCTGGTCGAGTTCCGGGTCGACCTCGCGACGTTCGCGCTCTCCCGGCGGTCGGCCCACGAGCTGCTGCTCGAGCGGGGCGAGCCGGTCGTGCTGTCGGGACCGCTGTGCATCCCGCTCGCGACGTGCGGCTGCTGGGAGGGCTGCGTACGGGTCGAGCAGATCGAGCAGCCGGGGCGGGATGTCGCGGCCGTCCGCCTGCTGGACGGCCCGCAGGCGGGCCGGGTCCTCGAGCGGCGCCGCGAGTGCGCCGCCGGCCGGTGCTTCGCGGTCTGTGCCGCCGACCTGCCGCGGGCCGTCTGCGAGGACCCGTACCGCTTCGTCGACGAGGAGTGCGGCGAGAGCTGTCCGCCCTCGGAGGCGCCCTACCACTGCGAGGCCCGCACGGACGGCTGCACGCGGGTGGAACACCCCGGGCGGGTCGGGGCGGCCCCCGCCCCGTGAGCGACGACGTCGTCGCCGATCCGGCGGGCTAGCGGGCGACCGAAACGTAGTCCAGGCGGAGCAGGATGTCGTCGATCTTGTGGAGGGCCAGACCGCGCGAGCCGGCGATGCTGAGGACACCGGCCGGGAGGAACAGGGCGTAGCGGCCGTACAGGCCGCGGGCGGCCAGCTCGGAGGTCTCGCCGTTGGCGTAGTCGTCGGCCTCGAAGCTCTCCCGGTCGACGTTGAAGTACGCCTCGATGCGGGCGCGCGTGTACTGCTGGGCCTCGTTGAGCGGTCCGAGGTCCGAGCCGTAGTCGCCGCCGTAGACCGGGTCGCGGAACAGGTTGTGCGACGGGCGGACCGAGGCCACCTGGAACGGGTCGCCGGCGCCGGCCGCGGAGCACCACTGGCTGAAGAACGTGTTCTGCTTGAGCAGGTCGAGCCGGCTGAAGGTGGGGGAGCCGCCGACGTACATGTCGTCGGTTCCGAGGATCGAGGCGTTGACCGACCAGACGCGCTCGGCGCAGTCGTTCGCCGCGAGCACCGCGATCCCCTCGTAGGCCCCGAGCCGCAGGGCGCCCAGCGGCACGAGGTCGAACGGGATCTCCTGGCCCAGGTAGGCGCCGGTCCGGTCGAACACGGCGAAGCGCGGCGACTGGATCAGCAGCCGGAACCGCTCGACGTCGGTCAGCCGCTGCTCGGTCTCGGACCACATCGACCGATCGGCGAGCTGCAGCAGCTCCTCGCGCAGGCTGAGCACGACCTTGAGGTCGGTGGGGCGCCGGCCGGCGACGGTGCGCGTGCCGGCGGAGGCCCACAGCTCGTCGAGCGCCGTCCGCAGCTGGTTCGGGTGCTGGGCGGCGAGGATCTCGCCCTCGAGGGCCAGCGACTGCTGGGTCTCGTACTCCACGGCGCGGGCCGCGAGGTACACCAGCCTGCGGGCGATGCGCATCTCGCCGAGAAAGCTCTCGATCGGCTCGTCGAGCCACTCGTCGTGGGACAGCGGCGGAACGAAGCGGTCGCGGGCCGCGGCCAGCGCCGCCCGCCCGTCCTCGAAGATCGCGCCGGCCTGGGTCTTCATCTCCTCGAGGCGGTACGAGGCGCGTTCGACATCGGTCATCGCCCGGTCGATGCGCAACGCCGCCGTCTGCTGTCCGACGAGGTGCATCTCGGCGTCGTTGAAGCAGAGCTCGTGGCTGATCTCGTCCTGGATCGAGTTGATCAGCGTCGCGTGGAGCTGGTTCGCCTCCTCCATGCCGAAGGCCAGGCCCTGCGAGACGGCGGTGGCGGCGGCACCCACGGCGGTGGCCGCGCAGGCCACGCCGGCCCGGGCGGTGAAGGTCAAGGCGTCGGAGATCACGTCGATGGCCGTGGCGCAGTCCTTGACCGCACCGGCCGCGGTGGCCGCCAGGTCGGCGACCAGCTTGGCGGCCCGCAGGATCGTCATCGTGGTGTTGTGCGCCGCGTTGGCCGCATCGATCCGGTCGTCCCCGACCTGCTGGATCAGGCAGTGCTTCATCGCGATGTCGTAGTTGGCCTGGTGCTCGCCGAACGCCGAGTTCGCCAGCTCGAGGTCCTGCTGGGCCGCACGGATCTCGAACACCGCCTCGCCCATCGCCCCGCTGAAGCAGTCGACGCGGCTCGACGGCGAGTCGGGCAGGTCGTCCGGGCCGGGCAGCGTCGTCTCGGCGCCCGGGAACCGACGCTTGCAGGCATTGACCGCGTCCTCGACGACGCGGTGTCCCACGGCCGCGAGGCCGCCCACCTGCCGGAAGGTGTCCGGACTGACCCGGGCGGTCAGCGTTCCCACCGAGGTGCGGCACTCCAGGCACAGCTCCTCTCCGTCCGAGCAGGCCACCGGGTACCGCGGCGTGGCGCACTCGCCGATCCGATCGGCGAGCTCGTTCAGCGTGTCGTCGGCGAACCCGACGATGAAGCCCATCGTCCGCCGCACCTCGCCGACCACGCACAGCTGGAACTGCACCTGGCCGACGTTCATCATCCGGGCGTAGTCGGTCGGATCGAACCCGCAGGAGGGACTGTCCGCGCGGACGAAGCAGCTGTTCGGGTCGAAGTCGGTCCATTCCTCGAGCAGCTGGTTGGTCGCCAGAAGCCCGGGCTTCCCGCACAGCGCCGACAGCCGCTCGCCGTATTGCGCCCGGATGTCGTCGAGCTTCCCGGCCAGCTCGGCCGAGGACTGCACCAGCTGGACCTCCCGCTCGCGCCTGGCCATCCAGGCGGTCCGGGCATCCTCCAGCGAGGCGGTGGCGCGGGCGACCATCGTCGGCGCCCAGGCCGACGACCCGGGGCCGTCGCCGAGCAGGAAGTCGGAAATCGCCGAGAACCGGCTGGAGGCGCCCGTCTCGTCGCCCAGGAAGTACAGCGGCGTGTCGTCGTCGGAGATGCCGAGCGGGTTCTCGCCGCGCGTGACGGCCATCGCCGTGGCGGTGAGCCGGCCGAGGGACGCGCGGAGGCTCCGTTCGGCCTGCGCGTAGCGCTCGAGCCACGCCGGGTCCGCCGAGCCGTGCTCGAGGGCGTAGGCCTCGGCCCGCGCGGCCAGCTGGGCCGCCATCGGCCACAGCACCGCCGCGTGGCGCAGGGCGCCGGCGAGGCTCGGCAGGGCGGTGGTGTTGCGGCTCAGCGCCGCCTCCTCCATCCGTGGCACCAGCAGCGCGAGCTGCGCGGCCAGGGTCTCCAGCATCGTCACCGGCAGGGACACCGGCTGCTCGTGATGCGCCTGCGTGGTCACCGCGCCGCCGGCCGCCAGCGGCCGGTAGTCGGGGTCCACCAGCGTCGCCGCCGGCAGCT
>CAZMRP010000017.1:0-21233 GCA_964568275.1 uncultured Myxococcales bacterium | reverse complement strand
CGCTGCTGGTCTGGGCGGCGGCCTGGGCTTCGGCGGGGGCCGCGGGACAGGCGGCGCCGGCGGGCGTGCCGTGGCACCGCTGGGTGGAGCTCGGGGCCGAGGTGCTGCCGCACACCGCACCGCTGCTCGACCAGCCGGCGCGGTGGGCCGAGGCGAACCGGATCCGGGCGCAGGAGCACCACGACGCGGCGGCCTTCCTGGACGACGGCGTGCGGCGGGCGGTCGACGACGCCGAGGCGGCTCGGGCCGCACGGCGCGCGCATCTCGAGGCCGTCGGGCGCGCGGTCGACCTGATCGAGCAGGGACGTGCAATCGCCATCGGGCGCGAGGCGGGCTGACGGTCCGGTACCGGAGGGCGGGGCGGCGACACCGTGGCGGGCGACCCGGGCGATGGCCCTTGAACCAGCGGCCCCATCCGGATAACAATGCATGTCCGGTACTTGACGCGTGCCGCCCACGGGAGGGGTGGCATGGCGCCGAGGCGGCTTGACGGTCGATCGGAGGAGAGGGGCCCATGGCGCGTACAACGCTCGCGACAGTCGCCGTTCTGCTCGTTGCGTTGGCCTGGTCCGGGGCGGCCCGGGCGCAGACCGATTGGAACGTGGACAGCACGTTCTCGGTGCAGCTGATGGAGCCGGTGCCGGGGCCGGGCAACTTCCTGACGGTGAACGGCACGCGGATCGGCGGCGAGTTCCTGATCACGGGCGGGTTCCTGGCGCACTACCAGTACCAGCCGTTCGTGCTGTACTCGTGTGCGCCCGGAACCGGCGGGGTGGGCGAGTCGGCCTGCGAGCTCGAGAGCGAGCCGCTGGCGTCGATCATCGAGCACCAGCTGGTTTCCGACTTCCTGTTCAGCGTCAGTTTCTTCAAGCTGTTCACGGCGGGGATCGCGTTCCCCGTGACCTTCTGGCAGACCGGCAACCAGCTCAACATCGACAGCGGCACGTCGGCCGGCGAGCTGCCGGCGACGCTGGCCCCCGGCGACCTGCGCATCCACCTCAAGTTCCGCCTCTTCCCGTTCATGAAGCCCGACCAGGAGGGCTTCGGCCTGGCGCTCGAGCCGGTGATCAGCGCGCCGATCGGCCACCTGGTGGACGACATCCCGCCGCCGGAGGACGACCAGACCGGCAGCTTCCTGGGGTCGGGCAACGTGACGGCGATGGCGCGCCTGGTCGCCGACTACTACCACTACCCGTTCCATGTGGCGGCCCAGGTCGGCTATCGCTGGCGCGAGGAGGCCCAGTTCTACTCGCGCACGATCGGGCACCAGCTGGTCTACGGCGGCGCCTTCGGCTTCTGGCCGATCCCGGAGCTGCAGCTGCTGGTCGAGGCCTTCGGCTGGAACGGTTTCACGACGCAGCTCGACCAATCGCCGGTCGAGATCGATGCCGCGGTCAAGTGGCGTTTCTGGGGTCCGCTGGTGCTGACGGCCGGCGGCGGGCGCGGTCTGATCGGGATGGGCGCGCCGGTGGCCCGCGCCTTCCTGGGGCTGGCCTACGAACCGGCGCAGGAAACCGTCGTGGAGAACCCCGACCGCGACGGCGACACCTACCCCAACGAGACCGACGGGTGTCCGGACGAGGCGGAGGACTTCGACGAGTACCAGGACGAGGACGGCTGTCCCGACCCGGACAACGACGGCGACGGCGTGCTCGACATCTACGACGCCTGTCCGATGGTGCCGGAGGACCTCGACGGCTTCGAGGACGAGGACGGCTGCGAGGACCTGGACCACGACAAGGACGGCATCATCACGCCGGACGACCAGTGTCCCGAGCAGGCGGAGGACTTCGACGCCTTCCAGGACGAGGACGGCTGCCCCGACCTGGACAACGACGGCGACACGATTCCGGACGAGCGCGACGTCTGTCCGGACGACGCGGAGGACGTGGACGGGTTCGAGGACGACGACGGCTGTCCCGACCCGGACAACGACATGGACGGCGTGCCGGACGCCACGGACCAGTGTCCCGACCAGCCGGAGACGCTCAACGGCGTCGACGACGAGGACGGCTGTCCCGACCGCGGCTCGGCGCTGGTCGTGGTCACGGCCACGCAGATCGAGATCAAGCAGCAGGTCAATTTCGTGACCGACTCGGACCAGATCAAGGGCGAGCGCTCGTTCGACATCCTGAACGTGGTGGCGGCGGTCCTGCGCGCCAACACGCATCTGCGCGTGGAGATCCAGGGCCACACGGACAACCGCGGCGCCCACGACCACAACATGGACCTGTCGCAGCGGCGCGCCCAGAGCGTCCGGAACTATCTGATCGAGCGGGGGATTGCGGGCGACCGGCTCGAGGCCCGCGGCTACGGCCCGGACCAGCCGATCGAGGACAACCGTACGGCGCGCGGGCGGGAGAAGAACCGCCGGGTGGAGTTCCACATCCTGGGGCCGGGCGGAGAGGACGCGGGGGAGTCGATGCCGGCCCCGCCGCCCGCGGAGGACGAACCCGCGAGCACGCCGTCGATCTCCGACGACCTGAGCTTCTGAACCACAACCCAGGGGAGGGGAGGCACGCATGACACGGATCCACGGCGCAGCGCTGATGCTGCTGCTCCTCGCGTCGCTCGGCTGCGGCGGGAACCCCTACGGCTATGCCCGCTACTACGTGCCGCTCGACGAGGAGAGCTCCTACGCCGAGCAGGCGACGGAGCCGCCCTACACGGACGTGGTGCGCGACCCGGGGAGCTTCGCCGACCTGCAGATCGGCTGGTTCGGCGTGGTGCGCGAGGTCGTGCCGCAGGAGGACGGCTCGGTGTTGCTGCGGCTGTCGCAACGGCCGCACATCGACCGCCACCTGTGTTCCGAGCGGTCCGAGTCGTCGTGTCGGGTGACGATTTCCGAGCGCGAGGCCGGGCCGTTCTCGGTGCGGGTGCGGCTCCGCCCCGGGGCCGACACGGAGGGCGCCAATCGCGTGCAGCGCGAGTCGTTGATCAAGGTCTACGGACGGACGAGCGGCGACTACGACTCGACGGGCGGACCGTTCCTGTCGGTCGACTACTACCGGCACTGGCCGCGCGGACAGTACCTCGACACCACGGCCCAGGCGCTGATGCGGCGCTAGCGCGACGGCGGGTCCGGACCGGGGCGTTCCCTGCGGCTCAGAACCCTCCGATCGAGAAGTGCAGCGCGCCGAAGCCCTCGCCCCAGTCGTCCCGGGGCACCAGGTTGAATCCATAGTCGAAGGCCAGCGGTCCGACGGGGGTCTGGATGCGCAGGCCCAGGCCGGCCGTATAGCGCAGGACGGTGAAGTCGAAGCTGCCGGGGTCGCGCCAGACGTTGCCGATGTCGGAGAACACGGCCAACCCGAAGGTGTCGCCCACGGGCACGCGCAGCTCGCCGCGGAAGATCAGGAACACGTCGCCGCCGGGGGTCGGGAGCTCCGCCGGGGCGTCGGCCACCGAGAGCGACTCCTGGGGGAAGCCGCGGACCGTCTCGGAGCCGCCGAGGTAGAAGTAGCGGTCGGGGAAGGTGCGGGAGCCGTCCTCGAGCTGGAACACCTGGCCGTAGCGGGCGGCGAGGGCGAGGACGAGTCCGGCGCCGAGCGGCGCGTAGCCGGAGAGCTGGAACGAGGTCTTGATCAGGTGGGAGAACGAGCTGACGCCGGTCGAGGCGTCGAACACCGGGTCGAAGGAGCGGACCCACTCGGCGTTGGCGGCGAAGTACAGGCCCCGGGTCGGGTTGAACGGGTCGTCGCGCCAGTCGATGCCGGCGGCGGCGCGGACGACGGCGAAGGTCGACGTGCCCTGCGGCGTGCGCAGGCGGCGCAGGTCGTCCGGGCGGATGCAGTTGATCGTGGTGGAGGTCGATGAGCACAGCTCGAAGCTGCCCTCGAAGCGCACCAGGTTGTTGTACTCGATGCCGGCCTGCACCACGAGCGACAGCAGTTTGCGCCAGCCGGTGGACAGGCCGAGGAAGACCGACGACAGGTCGGCGCCGTAGGACGGTCGGTTCTTGCGCTCGTTGGCCAGGTCGAGCTGCAGGCCGAGCAGCGAGCGCAGGCCGGGGAGGTAGGGGACGGAGAGCGAGGCGACGAGCAGCCGCTCGAGCTGGTCCTGCAGCGACAGGCCGCGGTAGTCGGTCTCGAAGCTGTGGCTGGCGTCGTCCTCGAGGAAGAACAGCCGGTAGTTCAGCTTGAGGCGCAGGTTGAAGCCGACGGCGTAGCCGAACAGGTTGCGGTAGCCGTAGGACAGCGCGGCGCGCGCGCCCTCGGCCGTCGAGAACCCGGCGCGCAGCTCGAGCGACTGCGGGCGATGCTCCCGGACCTGCACCGAGATGGTCTTCTCGGCCGCCACGACCTCCGGGGCGACGGTGGCGATCGTCACCCCCTGGAAGACGCCCAGCCGCAGCAGGCGTCGTTCGCTCTCCCGGGCCAGGTCGGGGGAGAACACGTCGCCCTCGGTGAAGGCCAGCGAGCCGACGATCAACGAGGTCGCGGTGTCGGCGTTGCCGGTGACCTCGATCGCCGCCACGTGCACCTCCGGCCCCTCGACGATCGCGAAGGTCAGATCGACCGTCGAGCGGTCCGGGGAGAAGGCGACCTGCCGCTCGACCTGCGCGAACAGGTGGCCGCGGGAGGCGTACAGGTCGAGGATCGCCTGCCGCGTCTCCTCGACCAGCAGCTCGTTGACCGGGTCGCCGTCCTCCAGCAGGAACACGTCGCGGACGTCCTCCTCGGGGACCGCTGCCGCGCCGGTCACCGTGATTCCCGCGAGCATCGATTGCACGCCCTCCTGGACGCGGAAGCGCGGCGTGACCGCGCGTGCCGCGTCGAGGGTCGGCGGGAGGACGGTGACCTGCGCGTCGAGGAAACCCTCCGAGCGGTAGCGCTCCTCGACGCGCACCGCCGCGGCCCGGTAGGCCTGCTCGAGGTAGACCTGTTCCGGGCCCCACTCCGCCAGGAACGGCGCGTTCGCGCCCGGCACCCCGAGCCACCCCTCGCCGGACAGCCCGAGCGCGCCGAGCTCTCCGGGGCGCGGCGTCGCAAACAGCGAGGCGTCCCGGTCGATCATCTCGGCGACGTTCTCCGCCACCATCGCGTCCAGCTCGGAGGTCTCGAACGACGTCACGCCCTCCCACGCGATGCGGTCGACCCCGCGGCGGGCCCCCTCGCGGACGCGGAACCGCAGGAACCAGACGGAGCCCACCGCGCGGTCGGGGCGGCCCGGCCCGCGCCAATCGCCGAACGGGTCGAGCGTGGCGAGGCCGGCGCTCCACGCCGCCGGGTCCTCGAACGGGGTGCGCGGCGGTGGCTCGCTGGGCGCGGCGACCACGACGTCGAACGAGACCTCCGCGTCGGGGAAGCCGATCGTGCGGTAGTGGGCGGCGATGCGGTCGGCGGCGTTGCCGACGGCGGTGGGCGAGAAGTCGAAGGTCTCGTCGATCGCCGCCAGCTCGGCGAGCTTCGCCGGGGCGACGTGGGCCTGGCCCCCGAACACGACCCGCACCGGCAGGCCGGGATCGGCCGTGACGGTGACGTCGACGCGGTCGTCGTCGCGCGGCTCCGCCGTCGGCTGGTCCACCACGGCCAGCAGGTAGCCCTCTTGGCGGTAGAAGTTCTCCAGCCGCTCCGCGGCGCGACCGAGTCCGGGCTGGTCCCAGGGGTCCCCGGGGTCGATGTCGAGGATCGCGCGCAGCAGCGGTTCGGGGTAGAGCAGGGTGCCCGCCAGCCGCACGACGGCGATGCGGATCGGCTCGCCTTCCGTCACCTCGGCGACCAGCGTGACCCGGCCGGACTCGCCGGTCTCCTCGGAGCGGAACGACACGGCGGCGTTGGGATAGCCGAGCGCGGCATAGGCGGTCTCGATGCGCCCCCGCATCTCCTGCAGCAGGTCCGGGTGCTCCTCCGTGTCCGAGACGAAGCCGGCGACCCGCCGCAGCTCGCGCAGCTCGAGGTGCTCGTTGCCGGTGGCCTCCAGCGTCCGGATCCGCCGCCGCTCGTCGAGCCGCACCACGAGCTGGACGCCGCCCGCGACGGCCTGGGCGTAGACCCGCACGTCGCGATAGCGGTCCGTCGCCCACAGCGCGTCGATCAGCCGCTGGACCAGCGAGCGCGTGAGCGGCTCGCCGTCGAGCCCCTCGATGCCGCCCACCGACTCGGGCGCCACCCCCTCCACGACCACGTCGGTGACGACGCGGCCCAGCAGATCCTCGCCGGGCGGAGCCAGCCCCTGCGTCGGCAGGGTCGAGGCGAGCAGCGCGGAAACCAACAGCACGACGCCCACGACGGGCACTTTCGGCGTTCCGCGCCGCCGATGTCAACTGCGCGGCAGGGCAGGGCGGCGGGGGGACGAGGTCAGGGAGACGGGCGCGGCCGAGGGCTAGGACCGGCGGCGGCGGACGACCAACAGGCCGAGCAGCGCCAGCAGGCCGGCGAGCAGGCCGCCGGTCGACGAGCTGCCGACGGCGCGGCAGCCGCAGCCGTCGTCGCCGTCGGGCGGCGTCACGTCGCCGTCCGTGCCGTCCTCCTCGGTGTCCCCGCTGCCGTCGATGTCGGCGTCGGCATCGGCGTCGGCGTCGGCGTCGGCATCGGCATCGGCATCGGCATCGGCATCGGCATCGGCCGCCGCGGGTTCGCAGGCGTCGCCGTCGCAGACGTAGCCGTCCACGCAGTCCAGGTCATCGGTGCAGGCGTCGAGGCAGGCATCGGTGCCGCAGACGTACGGCGCACAGTCCACCGGGTCGGGTACGGCGCAATCGCCCATGCCGTTGCAGACACCGGCGGCCACCGCGGCGCCGTCCTCGCAGGAGGCCGCGGCGCAGACGGTCGTCTCGTCGGGGAAGCTGCAGGCGTCGGTCGCCACGCCGTCGCAGGTCGCGGCGCAGTCGCCGGTGCCGTCGCAGGCGTCGCGGCCGCCGTGCGGGTCACCGGTGACGGGGCCGCAGGTCCCCTCGGCGTCGGTCAGGTCGCAGGCTTCGCACTGACCGTCGCACGCACCGTCGCAGCAGTAGCCGTCGACGCAGAAGCCGCCGGCGCACTGGGCGTCGTTCGCGCAGGCCTCGCCGACGTCGAGCCGGGGCACGCAGACGCCACCCGAGCAGTAGCTGGTGTCGTCGCAGTCGTCGTCGGTGGTGCAATCGCCGCCGCACAGGTCGCCCGCGCAAACGAACGGGGCGCAGTCCTGGGTCTGCTCGGCGGGGCAGGCGCCGTCGCCCTGGCAGTTGGCGGCGAGGGTCGCGACGGCAGCGGTGCAGGAGGCGGCGCGGCATTCCACGGAGTCGCCCGGATAGGCGCAGCCGACCGGGTTGGCGCCGTCGCAGGCGCCGCCGCAGACCGAGCCGTCCGAGGTGCAGGCGGTGCGGGCGCCGTGGGGCGCGCCGGTGACCGGGCTGCAGGTGCCGCGCGCGCCCGAGACGTCGCAGGCCTCGCACTGGCGGTCGCAGGACGTGTTGCAGCAGACGCCGTCCACGCAGTGGCCGGAGGCGCAGGACGCGTCGTCGCTGCAGGGGGTGCCGAGGTCGGTGCGCGGGACGCAGACGCCGGCGTCGCACCAGTTGGCGGCCGTGCAGTCGCCGTCGGTGCTGCAGGAGGCGAGGCAGGCGTCGGTGCCGCAGACGTAGGGGTCGCAGGCGGAGATCACCGCCGCGGGGCAGAGGGCGGAGCTGCCGGTGCAATCGGCGGCCGCGGTGGCCTGCCCGGCTGCGCAGCTCGCCGTCCGGCAGTCGGTGCCGGCCGCGACGAAGCCGTCGGCGGGGCAGGCGGCGGCGGAGCCGGAGCAGTTCTCGGCGACGTCGCAGACGTCGACGACGGGGCGGCAGACGGTGGAACCGGAGGCGAAGGCGTCCGCTGGGCAGGCGGCGGTGGCGCCGTCGCAGTTTTCGGCGACGTCGCAGACGTCGGCGGCGGCGCGACAGACGGTGGAGCTGGAGGCGAGAGCGTCGGTGGGGCAGGCAGCCGCGGAGCCGGAGCAGTTCTCGGCGACGTCGCAGTCCCCGGCCGACGCGCGACAGACGGTGGCGCTGGAGGCGAAGCCGTCGGCGGGGCAGCCGGCAGCGGAGCCGGAGCAGTTTTCGGCGACGTCGCAGACGCCGGCGGACTCGCGGCATTCGTAGGAGGCCGTTCGGAATGCGTCGGCGGGGCAAGCGGCGGCAGTGCCGGAGCAGGTCTCGGCGACGTCACAGTCGCCGTCCGCCGTGCGACAGACGGTGGCGCTCGAGGCGAAGGCATCCGTCGGGCAGTTCACGGTGGTGCCGTTGCAGGTCTCGGGCACGTCGCAGAGACCTGCCGCATCGCGGCAGGTGTAGGACGCCGATCGCAGGACGTCGGCCGGGCAGGCGGCCGAGGTGCCGTCGCAGGTTTCGGGGACGTCGCAGTCGCCGGCGGCGGTGCGACAGACGGTGCCACTGGAGGCATAGCCGTCGGTGGGACAGTTCTTGGTCGAGCCGTCGCAGGTCTCGGCGGCATCGCACGGCAGCGTCGCCGTGCGGCAGACGAAGGTGTTCGACTGCACGAGGTCGGTGGGGCAGTCGGCGGTGGAGCCGGAGCAGAACTCGGCGATGTCGCAGCCGGTCCCGGTGGCGGCGCGACATTCGTAGGTGGACGGCCGGAAGGTGTCGGTCGGGCAGTCGGCGGCGGAGCCGGAGCAGAACTCGGCGACGTCGCAGTCTCCG
Organism: uncultured Myxococcales bacterium; assembly: GCA_964568275.1. GTDB lineage: Bacteria > Myxococcota_A > Polyangia > DRWM01 > JAAZOP01 > JAAZOP01. The sequence continues at coordinate 12,619 of CAZMRP010000017.1, read as the reverse complement.
GCGGACGCGCGGCATTCGACCGTCGAAAGCGCGAACCCATCGGCGGGGCAGGCGGCGTTCACGCCGTCGCAGGCCTCGGCGAGGTCGCAGGCTCCCGCGGCGTCGCGGCAGACGGCGCCGGCCACGGCGATCGTGCAGGCGGACGAGCAGCAGGCGCCGCCGTCGCACTCCTCGCCCGGGTCCACGGTACCGTCGCCGCAGGCGTCGCGGACTTGGAGGTCGTCGACCCCGACCCACTCGTCGCTGCCGGAGGCATTCGACGTCATGATCCGGAGTTGCACGAGCGGCTGGTTGGCGGCCGCCGCGGGCAGGAGCACGCGAACCGGCGTGACCAGCGTGGCCAGGGAGGGTCCGGTCGTCGCGTCGGCGACGTAGCCGGCTGGGAGGTTCGTGAAGTCGCCCGTGTTGCCCACCCGGTAGTGCAGCGCCACCTGCTGGGCGGCGTTGTCCGCCGAGCCGTCGATGTCCCGCAGGTTGTACGAGACGACGACGTTGGACGCGCCAATCGTGTTGACGTGGATCAGCAGGTAGGGGGCGTCGGCCGTGCCGGAACCCTGGAACGCGACCACCGGGTTGGGGATCTCGAACTCCGCGAGTCCACCTGCAGAGTTCGTGTTCGGGTTCGTCTGGTTCGCGCTGACGTTGAGGACGCCGGCAGCATCCGGTCCGAGGACCGTCTGGGGATCGACGTCGTTCGCGCTGGTGAGGCCATCGCCGCGGAACCCCTGGATCCCCGGTACGCCGGACCAGTCGTCGTTGGTCGTGATCAACCCGACGTCGGTCCAGTCCTGCGCGAACGGCAAGGGCTGGGCCGTGGAATCCGCGCGGACCGCCGCCGGCGCGAGAAGCAAGCCAAGGGAAAGCACCGCCCCGAACCCCCAACGCTGTGTGTTCGTCATGCCCACCTCCCTACGAAACGAACCGCGGTGCGTCAAGCGGGATCGGACCGGACCACGCCGATTGGGCCGCAACCCGCCTCATTCGGCGGCGCCGTCGTACCGACCGAGGAGCCCCAGGCCCGTGATCTCGACGGGTTGGCCGCTTCGACGAGGTGCCGGTGCGCAACGTCGGCTAGATGATGATCGTGCCCGGGTCGACCGGGTCGGGGGACCACTGGAAGTTGTCGAGAATCACCGTCGAGTCGTAGATCCCGTCGCCCTCGTCGTGGATCGACAGGGTCAGCGTGAACTCCTCGCCGGGCAGCACCTCCCACGAGGTTCGCAGCCACCCGGTGGAGGAACCGCACACCGTGCGCGAGAAGTCCTCGTTGGTGCAGGTTCCGTCGTAGCCGGTGCCGGAGATGTTGGTCACCGGGGGGCTCTCGAAGAACGCGTTGTCGATCTCGATCTCGTGCCCCGCCTCGTCGAACGAGATGTTCCGGCGCTCGCCGGTCGCGGGACGGTCGAGGATCGCGTAGAACGTGTCGTTGAACCCCTCGTCGACCCACTCCGGGTACTCGGTGCTCAGGTAGACGAAGTCGAAGGAGAAGCCCACCGCGTTGCGCGGGGCCCGGAAGTTCAACACCAGCTGGTGGGTGTCGCAGATCAGCGCGCCGTCCGCGCCGGTGGGCGACGGGTCGGTCTCGTGCGACTCCGTCTCGCAGCTGGCGAACCAGCCGCTCTCGTAGTAGTCGGTGCCCGGCTGGCGGCGTCCGTCGGGACAGTACTCGGGGTTGCACAGGGCGACGTCGAGCGGTGCGGTGCCGAGCAGCGTGTAGGCGCAGCCGAAGCGCGGACCGAGGTCGTTGCCGGGGTCGCCGAACCGGGTGAGCGTGCCGGCGCCGCTGCCGCACGCCGGCGCGAAGCAGCGCTCGTCCCAGGAGAGGAGGAAGCGGCTGTCGCACAGGTCGAGCCCGTCGGGCAGGTTCGGCTCGGCGTGGCAGTCGCACCCTTCGTCCTCGTCCGCCGTCCCGTCGCAGTCGTCGTCCCGCAGGTTCCCCGGCACCTCGAAGGCGTCGGGGTTGATCCGCGGCTCGGTGTCGTCGCAGTCGCCGTCGGCGGGCGAGAACCCGTCGCCGTCGAGGTCCAACCCGAACATGTCGGGCGTCTCGGGGACCTCCGTCGGCGTCGAGCCGTCGTCCGCCGGCAGGGAGCCCTCGTCCACGACGTCCCGGCCGAAGTCGAACGTCGTCGTGTCGTCGTCCGGACTGCAGGCGGCCAACGCGGCGGCGACGGACAGGCAGGTGGTGAAGCGCTTCATGACGACCTCCCGGCGGCTCCCCGAGCCGTCCGTCCGTAGCGTAGCGCAAATCGGCGGGGGAGGGCGGGGGATGGGAGGGCGGGGGAAGGTTGCGGGGGATGGTTGCGCGGCAGGAACGAGGCGCCTACGCTGTTTCGCGACGCGGCGTCGGAGCGGCCGGTGCGGCTCGTTCGTGCGGCGGCGGCCCGCACCCGGCGCGGGGAGGTCCGATGATGAGACGCGGGTGGGGATGGCTCGGGCCGGCCTTGTGCTGGGCCGCCTGCAGCGGCACGCCGGGCACCGACGGCGGTGTCGACGGGAGCGACGTCGACGCGGCCGAGGGCGACGGGCTGGACGCGGACACGGGGGACGACGGCGGCGAGCCGGTCGTGCCCGAGTGGGACGAGCCGGAGCGGTCGCATCGCGTGCGCGTCACGCTGCGTCCGCACGCGGAGCGCGACCGGCTCGACCTGCCGGTGCTGGTCCCGCTGGACCATCCGGGGGCGTACGTCGACCGCGACGTCCGGGTCTACGAGGTCACCGGCGGGGGGACCCCGGCGGCGCTGCCGGCCGGGGCCTGGACACAGCCGGACGGACGGGAGGCCGAGGTCGGCTTCACCGCGCCGGGCACCACCACCGCGGGCGCCGTGCGCGAGTTCCTCGTCTACTACGAGCCGCGCGCGACGCCGCCGGCCTGGGAGTGGCGGGCGGGCGGTGTCGGCGAGTTCCAGGAGCTGGACGGCGACGGCGACACGCGGATCGAGGCGTGGTCGCTGACCGGCGGCGACTACCGGCTGCAGCGGGCCGTCGACCCGGCCGCCGGAACACTGCGCCGCGGCCGCCGCACCGCGGGCGACGCGTTCCTGGCCCGCGACCCCGGCGACTGGCGCGCGGTCGACGGGTTCTCCGACGGCTACCAGCTCGAGGACGCGACGCACACCTGGGACCCGGTGGGCGTCGAGGACCCGGCGCCGACGTCGACGGTGACCGACCGCGACGCGGACGGAGCCGCGGCCGCCGCGGTCTGGACCGGGCGCCCGACGCCCGTGCCGCACGACCTCGCCCTGGCCTATCGCGTGTTCCCCGCCTGGCCCTTCGTCGAGCGGGTGCTCTCGGCAGCGCCGTCGGACCCGGCGGCGACAGTCCAGTTCTCCAGCAGCGACTGGAACGGCCGGCACCTGTATCTCGCCGACTCGTACGATCGGATGGTCTCCGACACGCGCGGCGACGAAGCGCTGGCGAAGATCTGGGACACCGGGATGCGGTGGCTCGTGGTCTACGATGCGGCGACGGACCGCGGCGTCGGCTGGTTCGTCTTCCACCCCGGGGTGATTCGCGCCGAGGAGACCGCGGACGGGGTGACGATCTACGACTCCTACGGCTACAGCGCCGGCGGCGCGGCCGTGTTCCGTTCGCTGTGGATGGCCGACCCCGACAAGGACCGGATCGTCGACCTGTTCGACGCGCTGGTGCCGGGGGTCGATGTCTCGGCCCCGGAGTTCCGGGACCTCAACATCGTGGCGCCGGGAGCCGACGAGTTCCTGTTTCCCGGCGACGAGCTGGCGCTGACGGTGACGACGCCGGGCAACCCGGAGCCGGTGACGGCCGCGGTGGTGCTGCCCGACGGGACCGAGCTGGCGCTCGAGCTGGAACGGGGCGCGTCGCCGTTGGTCTGGCGCACCCGGACGCCGCTGGCGCTGACCGCGGCCCATCCCGCCGGCGGCTGGGTCGTGACCGCACGCAGCGCGGGGCTCGAGGCGCAGGTCACCGTGCAGTTCCGCCTCCCGGTGCATCCGAAGCTGGTGTTCGGGGCCGCGGACCTGGACGAGTTGCGGGCCCGGAAGGACCAGCCGGGCTGGAGCGAGATCTGGGCCGAGATGCTGGACGAGGCCGACGGCTATGACGACCCGATTCCCGACCCGGGCCCGGGCCGCGACATCCGCGGCTACGCCGACCGGCTGATGAACCTCGCCCTGATCCAGCTCATCGACCCGGCCCAGCCGTTCGAGGACAAGCTGTGGACCTACTTCTTCACGATGCTGCGCTACCCGAACTGGGACGAGGGTGCGGCGGAGCCGTTCAACAACCTCGATCTGACCGTCGGGCACTTCCTCACGGCGCTGGCCGCGACCTACGACTGGCACTACGATCGCCTGACGCCCGCGGAACGGGCCGAGCTGCGGGCGCGACTGCGCGGCGTCGCCGGCCCCTGGTGCTCCAGCTCCTGGATGCGGACCTACCGCGACATCGATTGGACCCACTACGGCAGCGTCACCAACAACCACTACTGGATCAACCACCAGGGGGTCGCCGCGGCGGCGTTCGTGCTGGCCGACGAGATGCCGGAGACCGAGCGGGCGCCGTGGGTGGCGCGGCTCGAGGAGAACCTGGGCGTCATCCTGTCGGTGCTGGAGGACGACGGGACCAGCAACGAGGGGGTGGCCTACCACAGCTACGGGCAGATCAACCTGTTCCGGTGGCTCGACTTCCGCGACCGGGCGCTGGGCGGCAACACCGCGACCGACGTGCCGTGGTTCCGCGAGAGCGTGCTGTGGGACCTGTACTCGGTGCTGCCCGGCGGCGCCGACAACTACGGCGGCGTGGCCAACTTCGGCGACTGCCCCGTCTCGCACTACAACTCCCCGCGCACGATCTCCGCCTGGCTCGCCCGGCGCCTCGGCGACGGCCGCGCGCAGTGGACCGCCGAGAACCTCGACAACCCGCGGCGCACCGCCTGGGCCTACCTGTGGTACGACCCGACGGTGTCCGTCGTCGACCGCACGACGCTGCCGACGTGGCGCTTCTTCCCGGAGAAGGGGATCCTCGCCTGGCGCTCCGCGTGGGACGAGGACGCGACCTACTTCAGCCTCAAGTCGGGGTCGTACTTCGGCGGGCACGAACAGCCCGACGCGGGCCACTTCATCCTGCACCGGGCCGGCGTGCCGTATCTCACCGACCACGGCTACTCGTATCTGAAGCTCTCCGACGAGCACAACCTGCTGCTGGTGGACGGCGCCGGGCAGCACGGCGAGGGGACGCAGTGGATGGCCGGCGTCGACCCGGCGCACTGGGCCCACGCCGAGACCGTGCTGGCCGACGCCCGGTACTTCGATCTGCTCGCCGACCCGACGCCGATGATGTTGTCGGAGACGCTGACGAGCTGGACGCGCGAGGTGGTCGGCCTGGGCTCCGACCTGTTCCTGGTCCACGACGTGGTGCGGGGCGACGCGACGATGGCGTTGGAGCTGCTGCTCCACGCCTACCGGTCCAACCCGCCCACCGGCAGCGGCCTGGCCTACAGCTACGCCGAGCTGCGGACGGAGAACCCGTGGCGCGAGGAGGCCGCCGGCCGGTGGGCGATCCGCCCGCAGGACGGCGTGCCGGAGCTGCACGTCGGCGACGCCTCGGCCGCCGCCTGGGCCGCGACGCTCGAGCCCAGCTCGTACGTGCCCGAACAGAACCCGGACACGCGCACGTACAACGAGTCCGGCGCGCGCTTCGACGTCGGCTACCGCCTGCGGCGCACCCGGTCCGCGGCGGCGACGGCCTCCACGGTGGCGCTGTGGTTCGGCGACGACCTGGCGCTCGAGTCGTGGAGCGACGCGACGGCCGAGGCGGTGCGCCTCCACCGCGGCGGCACCGACGCGGCGGTCGCGATCTGGCCGGCCGGAGCGTCCGTGACGGGATTCCGCGGCGTCGACGTGACGGGGGCGATGGCCGGACGGCGGCTGGACGAGCCGGCGGTCTTCGGCCGGGCCCTGACCGGCTTCTCGGCCGGCGGCGAGGTGCTGGTCCGGGCCTCCGCGCCGGTGGACGTCTTCGCGCGGCTCGAGCACGCGGCGACGGCGGCCGAGCCGCGCTTCGCGCTGGTGCGCGCCGCCGGGAGCGCCACGGTCGAGCTGCGGTGCCCCGACGCGCCGACGCGCGTCCGGCTCGACGGGACCGAGGCGACGTTCACCCACGCCGGCGGGCTGCTCGAGCTGACCGTCCCGGCCGGGACCCACCGGCTCGAGCTGGACTGACCGCGCGGTTCAGGGACGGTCGGCGCGGAGCAGCGAGTACTGCATGTACTCCGAGGAATCGGGCAGGCGGGAGCCCTCGCCGTAGCGGATGGCGTGCGCGTTGAGGCGCCACACGGCGCCGTCGGCCTCGAGCTGCCGGCACTGGTACGGCGGCACCCGCGCGACGTGCCCGGCGGTCGACAGCCCCACCAGGTGCTCGCGCCGCTCGGCCCCGCCGGAGTTGGGGGCCGGCTGCGTCGTCGCCACCTCGAGCTCCCGCACGCGCCAGCCGGGCGCCCATGCCGGATCGCCGCCGCCCGAGACGGCGACCAGCAGGCGTCCCGCGGCGTCGGCCAGCGTCGCGTGAACGACCCGGTGGATCCGGATCGTCTGCTCGTGGATCCGCACCGACAACACGTCGCCCTCCGCGAACGGCAGCGCCGTCCCGGGCGGGACGGCGACGAGGAAGCTGCGCGCGATTTCCGGACCGTCGCCCGCCAGCACCACCGTGGCGAACCGGTCGCGCCCGATGCCCGTGGGGTCGGCGGCCGGCCGAACCTGCTGCACCGCCGCGCATGACTCGAGGTCGGGCCCCGCCCCGTCGGGCAACAGGACGTCCGCCGTGCCGGCGCCCTCGGGACAGGCGGTCGAATCGTCCCGGCCCCAATTGACGTCGGTTGCTTCCCCGGACGGCAGCGGGAGCGGACGGCAGGGGCCGCCGTCCGGCGCGGCGCCGGGACCGACGTCGTCCGGGGTCGGTGGGAGCGACGGCGGTTGCGCGTCGTCGTCGGTCCCGGCGGTCGTGTCCGGGGCGGCCGCGGTCTCCCCATCGACAATCCGTTCGGTCTCCGCACCGCCGGTCGTCGTCCCGCCGCGCGGGCCGCAGGCCGAGAGCCCTCCGACGCAGAGCACGATCAGCCATGGCCGTCCGGTTGCGCGCATCTCCGCCTCCCTTCCGCGAGCCGGACGATAGGGGTCCCGCGGCCCGGCGGTCAATGCCGGCCGGGCCGCGACGGGGTTCGAAGGCCCCAGCCCCGGGGTCTCCCGGCCCCGGTGAAGACGGTCCGAAGAGCGGAGTTGTCCGGCGGGAGGACGCGGAACCCCCCGGAATCAGAGCAGCGATCCAGCGGGGCGGCGCGGCGGCCGGCTGGATCGCATCTTGCTGAGGGAAGTCCACGAGATGACGAAACGATACCTTCCATGCGGTCTGTTGCTTGCCTGCATTTCCTGCCAGCCCGAACCCGCGGACCAGGAGGAGAAGTGCGGCGAGGTCCGGGAGAAGGTCCACGGGTGCCTGGTCGACTACTGCGCCCTCTCCGGCGACGAGGTCTGCCGCTCCGTCTCGACGTCGCAGCGCTCGCTGTTTCCCGCGGCCGAGGCTTCCGTCTGCGAGGGGTTGAGCGCCGGGGCGATGGACGAACTGCTCGCGGCGGACTGTGCGGCGATCGTCGAGACGATGCGGGAGTCGCTGTCGGGCAAGGCCGACGCCCCGTGCCCCGCCTACCTGCCCTGGTGCACCGTGACCGGCGGCGAGGGCCGGGGCTACGACGTGAACGTGCTGCACTACGACTGGACCCACGCCACGCTCGAGATCACGATCCACGACCTGACCCTCGAGGGCGTCGTGCAGGGCGGCGAGGAGTTCGAGAAGCTGTCGCTCGCGGGGGACGGGACGACGACCGTCGTCGGCGCTCCCGCCGTTCCCGTGATCAACCTGCTGGTCGGCGCCCCGCCCGACGCGAGCGGCGCGGTGGTGACGGGCGTGCAGACGCTGGAGCTGCTCGCCACGCCGGACGTCCGCGTCTGGCCGTACCAGCCGCCGGCCCGGGAGACGGACGGCCCGTCGGCGTTCGTGCTCGACGCCGCGGCCTACGACCGGGCGGAGGCGTGGCCCGGTGCGGAGAGCCGGGTCGACCCCGTCGCCGTGTGGCGCAACTACAAGGCGGTGCGGGTCCGGCTCCACCCCGTGCAGTACTTCCCCCGGGAGCGGCGGCTCGAGGTGGCCCGGCGCCTGGTCGTCGACATCGACTTCCGGCTCGGTGGTGCGAACACGGACGTGAGCACCGCGGGCGAGTCCTCCTTCTCCGCCGCCTACGACAGCGCGCTGGTCAACTACGAGGAGCTGCGCGACATGGCCGGCCCGACGGTCGCGCCGGACCCGGACCGCGTGCGCTACCTCGTCATCGTCGCGGATGCGCTGGACGAGGCGATCCAGCCGCTGCTCAAGCTCAAGGACCAGCAGTTCCTGCGGACGAAGCGCACCCTGCTCAGCGAGCTCGTCGCGGAGCGCGCGACGGACCCGAACGTCGACGCGCAGAAGATCAAGGACCACATCCGCGCGGTCTACGAGGACCAGGGCATCGAGTACGTCCTGCTCGTCGGCGAGGTCGAGGAGCTGCCGATGTACCGGGAGACGATGCCCGGTTCGTGGGAGCCCGTGGTGGGCGACTACTGGTACAGCTGCCTGGCGGGCGACGACCTGCTGCCCGAGGTGGCGGTGGGGCGGCTGGTCGGCCGGACGCCCGAGGAGATTGCGGCCCAGGTCGACAAGATCGTCGCCTACGAGACCGGCGACCGCTTCGCTCCCTGGCGCCAGAAGGTGCTGCTCGTGACGCACAAGCAGGAGGCCCCGAAGAAGTACACGCAGTGCTCCGAGAGCATCCGCACGGGCAGCTACGGCGCCGCCGCGGCGTTCCTCACGCTGTACGGCCACGAGAACCACACCAACCAGGAGCTGCTCGACCGGATGAACCAGGGGGTGGGCATCGTCAACTACCGTGGGCACGGGTCGGAGACCGCCTGGACCGAGTGGAACGACGAGGACTTCACCTTCGGCGCGCTGGAGTCCGCCAACGCCGCGACGACCCCGGTCGTCTTCTCCATCGCCTGCCTGACGGGCAAGCTCTCCGACTCCCGGGAGACGCTGGCCGAGGCGATGGTCAAGCGCGCGGGCGGCGGCGCGGTGGCCTTCCTCGGCGCGACGGCGCCCTCGTGGACGCTCCCGAACCACGACTACGACCGGCAGCTGTTCCGCACGATCCTCGACCGGGGCATCCGGCAGCTCGGCAAGCTGTCCAACGTGGCCGCCGTCGAGCTGATGACGCAGTGGGGCCACCAGCAGGACGCCGTCGAGAACGTCAAGATGTACTTCTGGCTCGGCGACCCCTCGCTGACCGTCGACCTCGGTGCACCGCCCCCGGTCCCCGTGCCGATCGGCTGGTGCAACACCCAGCACCCGCAGGCGCTGGTGGACCGGGCCGACGTGCCCGCGACGGACGTCTTCGGCCAGGTGTGGGTCGAGGGACACACGGACCGGCCGGGGCAGGCGCCGTTCCTCTTCGTGCAGCTCGGCTACGGACCCGCCGGCACCAACCCCGCGCCCGTCGCCAGCGACGCCGCGGGCGCCGAGTGGACCTGGTCGGGCGCCTACTACAACACCGACGTCGGCAACAACGACGAGTACATGGCGCGGCTGCGGGTGCACGAGCCGGGCGAGTACTCCTACGCCTTCCGGGTGAGCGGCGACGGGGGACGGACGTTCACCGTCTGCGACATCGACGGCAGCGCCAACGGGGTCTCTCCCGACCGGCTCGGCCGCGCCACCATCGATCCCCGGCCGACGATGACCGTCTCCGGCGCGACGCTCTCGTGGCCCCACGCCGTCACCGTCGCGGCGGGCGCCGAGACGACCGAGTTGCGCTCCTCGCTGTCGATCACCGCCGAGACCTTCGACGAGCAGCTCGTCCCGTTCCTCGTGGCCCAGGTCGGCCACGGACCCGAGGAGACGCTGCCGACGGAGAGCACGGAGTGGGTCTGGTCGGACGCGAAGTACAAGAGCAACAGCTACGGCTCGCTGACCTACGTCGCCAAGCTGACGCTCGCCGAGCCCGGCAGCCGGCGGTTCACGTTCCGCTTCAGCACGGACGACGGCGCGACGTGGATCCATGCCGACAAGGACGGCTCGGCCAACGGCCTGACCCTGGACCAGCTCGGCCAGCTCACCGTGAACCCGCTCCCGTAGCCGTCCCGACCGGTCGCGTGAACCGCGGGGGGCGGGTCGGGGCGGCGCCGGGCGTCGCGGAAGGGGTCAGCCGCCGTCGGCGACCGGGGCCGCGGGCTTCGCCCGGGGAGTGACGAAGCGGTCGTACAGCAGCAGCCCGACGACGGTGGCGGCGCCGATCGCCGCGAACACCAGCCACAGCGTCCGCGGACGGTTCAGCTCGTCGACGAACTTCACGTACAGGTTGGCGCCCAGGACGGAGCCGATGCTGGAGCCGATCACGCCGTACAGGAACAGGTAGCCCATGTACATCGCCACCCGGTCCTTGGGGGCGGTCTGGCCGACGTAGCTGATGAACTTCGGGTGGGCGGTCATCTCCCCGATCGAGAACAGCACGATGCCGGCGAGGAAGACCCAGATGCCGGTGGACAGCGCGAGCAGCGCCATGCCGGCGGTGGCGGTGGCGATGCCGGTGATCATCGTCGGCAGGGCCCGGGTGCTCTTGACCAGGTACGAGATCAGCAGCTGCAGCAGGATGATCGTGAAGGCGTTCACCACCGTGACGATCTCGACGTCGAAGCGCCAGCCGCCGGCGAAGCCGAGCGAGGTCAGGGCGCCGTTGACCGCGGCGTTGAGCCCGGCCGGGTCGACGTAGGCCTGGACGTACCACAGCACCGAGTCGAACATCTGGAAGTACAGGATCCAGAAGCCCGAGTAGATCGCGACCATCACCAGGAAGCGCAGGTGGTCGCGGAAGCGGTCCAGCTCGGTGGTGTCGATGGCGTACAGCGACAGCAGGGTGGTCCCGAGCACGGAACAGAGGATGCGCGCGAACAGCGAGAGCCCGGGCAGCAGCCAGAGCACGGCGGCGAGCAGGCCGAGGGTGCCCAGCAGCCAGACGACCTTGCCGGCGGCGGCGGCGGCGCGGAACCGGGGGGCGAGCTGCAGGACGACGAAGGCGCCCAGGAACAGCAGGCCGACGAAGACCAGCAGGAACGGGTGGCCCGCGGCGCGGCCGACGACGTCGTCGAGCGTCGCCTCCGGCAGGGCGGCCAGCCGGGGGTCGGCGCGCAGGGCGGCGACGATCGCGGCGCGGTCGCGCCGCCAGGTGTCCTCGTCGGCCAGGGCGAGGACCACGCGGTTCGCGCCGACGGTCCGCAGCGCGAACGGGGCGCCGCCCGTGGTGCCGAACTCCACGACCAGCACCGTCCGCACGGTCGCCTGGTCCCGGAGCTCCCGCAGCTCGTCCAGGGTCAGGTCGGCGAGGGCCGGGACCTTGTGCAGCTCGGCCAGCGCCGCGCCCGCGTAGTCCTCGAGCCGGCCGGGGTCGAACAGCGACAGCGTGGCGGGCGAGCCGTCCCGGGCGGGGGCGAAGGCCCACCGCTCCGCCTTGCACAGGTTGGCCTCGCCCCTCACCACGAGCCGCTCGCCGCCGAGCTCGCGCGTCTGCCCGGAGAAGGCGGTGGTGGCGCCCTCCGGGTGCAGGAAGCTCCAGCCGCCGTAGCCGAGCAGGCCCACCAGGAGCGCCCCCGGCACCAGCCGGCGGGCCGCGCCGCCCCGGGCCCAATGGAACAGCAGGATGAACGGGCTGTAGATGATCTCGAAGGCGTTGGCCAGCGTCTGCAGCAGGTTCGGCTTCGGCTTCCCGGCGGTCTCCTTCGGCTTCGGCGGCTCGCGGTACGCCAGGATCGTCGGGATCAGCATCGCGCCGGTGCCGATGGCCGCCGCGAGGATCACCCACTCCCAGCCGACGTTGTCGCGCAGCAGCGGCACGACGACGAGCGGGAAGAGGAACGCGCCGAGGTTGATCGACCAGTAGAAGACGCCGAACCCCAGCGTGCTGTTGGTCTCGTCGGTGCAGCGGGCGATGGTCCCGGAGATGACCGGCTTGAAGATCCCCGCGCCGAACCCCATCACGACCAGCGAGAGGAAGACGGTGGCATAGGTCGTCATCTGGCTGGTGAGGAAGTACCCGGTGCCGAGCAGCGAGAAGGCAATCATCAGCATCCGCCGGTAGCCGAACCGGTCGGCCAGCGCGCCCGCGAGGATCGGGAGGAAGTACAGCAGCGGCTGGATCGTCCCCTTGATCAGGCCGACGTCCTGCTTGGCGAAGCCCAGCACGTCGGTCATGTAGACCGACAGCACGCTCATCATCCCGTAGTACGAGCCGCGCTCGAAGAACTCGAACACCACGACCAGCCAGTACAGTCTCGGGAACGCGCTGCGCTTGGGCTTGGGGCTGGAGTCGGCCACGGTCACCTCCCGGATCGGCCCCGAACCTAGCACGGAATGTCGCGGCGGTCGGCCCCCTCCGCCGATCGCCTGCGCGGCGTGCTCAGGGCGCGCGGCGCAGCAGCGCGGCCTGGAACCCGTCGGTGCCGCTGGCGGGCGGGAACAGCGCGCCGCCGACCGGGCGCGGTTCCCAGGGCGCGGGCCACGG
>CAZMRP010000016.1:0-21453 GCA_964568275.1 uncultured Myxococcales bacterium | reverse complement strand
CGGGCGGTACGGCGTCGGGCTCCGCGGGCGCGCCGGTCGGGGCGGGACGACGGAGGGCGGCGAGCAGCGCCAGGGCGTACCACGCGGCGCCGACGAACAGTGTGGCCTGCGAACCGAGGTTCATGGCGACGAGCATCGCGCCGACCGAGCCGAAAACGGAGGCGGCGCCGTTGAGGCCCCAGCCCCAGGGGATCAGCTCGGGGTGGCGGCCGCCGATCAGCCGCACGCCGGAGGGCAGCAGCATCCCCATCGCCAGCCCGGGCAGGGCGACCATCCCGGCGGCGAGGGCGATGCGGGCCGGGAGAGCGAGACCGATCCAGCGCTCGAAGGCCCAGGGCAGGAAGAAGGCGTAGCCGACCGTCAGGGCCACGACGGTCGCGGCGGCGGCGAGCAGACCGCTCAGCCGGAACCGCGGCGGGATCCGCTCGGACAGCACGCTGCCGATGCCGGAGGCGAGCAGCAGCGAGCACAGCACGACGACCAGCGAGTAGCTGGGGTGGCCGAGGAACAGCCCGAACCGCTGCAGCAGCACCACCTCGACGACGATGAAGCCGACGCCGAGGCAGACGAAGTACGACAGGTCGCGCAGCTTGGACAGCGGCCGCTCGCGCAGCACGTCCCGCCGGTGGACGACCAGCGGGACGACGATGAACGCCAGCACGAGCAGCGTGACCAGGCCGAGCAGCGCGACGAGCACCGCGACGGAGAAGCTGTTAATCATCAGCCAGTCGAAGTCGAGGGCCGAGGCGAGCAGCTCGCGCGGGCGGACGCCGTAGAAGAAGAACGGCCGGTCGTCGTAGACCGGGGAGATGTCGGAGGGGAAGGCGTCGATCACCGGCTGCGGGTCGGGGTCGCGGACCAGCCGGGCCAGCGTGTCGTGGCGCGGCTGGCCGGGGAAGTACATCGGCCGCAGCTCGCGCTCGTCGGCGGCCCGCAGCAGCTCGTCGACCTCGGCCTGCGGGAACGGCGTGCGGCGCACCAGCACGGTGCCGATGGTGTTCTTCCAGGCGGCGAAGACGTGGCGGCCGGCGTCGGGGACGCCCAGGCGGCGCAGCGCCTCGCGGGCCAGCGTGACGACCCGCACGCACTCCATGTCCGGCGGGATGCACCAGCGGGTGAAGCTGACGATCCCGTCCGGCGCGAGGCGCCGCAGGAAGCCCTCGAAGGCCTCGACGGTGTAGAGGTAGTTCTCGGTGAGGGCGAAGGCGCCGCTGGCGGTGGCGGCCCAGGTATCGACCATCGTGGCCTGGATCACGTCGTAGAACCGGGTGTCGCGGTCGACGAAGCTGCGGCCCTCGTCCACCACGATCCGCACGTCGGGTCGGAGGTACAGGCCGCCGGAGGCCTCGACGAAGCGCTCCTGCATGACCTCCCGGGCGATGATCGGGTTGATCTCGACGCCGGTCACGCGATTGCCGGCGCGGAGGGCGGAGACGACGTCGGTCCCGCCCCCGGGACCGATGATCAGCGCCTCGCCGTCGCGGCGGACCGCGTAGACCAGCCCCGCGGCCCCCTGGTAGTCGTCCCCCGAACCCGGCTCGTCGACCTCCCGCGCGTGGTGCAGCTCGGTCTTGGCCATCGCGTCGATGTACATCGCCGGCCGCCGGTCCGGGCGCTCCTCGACGACGACGCGGCTGAACGAGTTCCAGCGGGCGAAGGTCACGAACGACTCGTCGACCTCCTTGAACGAGCCGACGCGCAGCGTCGGCCGCAGCAGGTTGAGCGCGATCAGCACCAGCACGCCGGCCGTCAGCAGGCCGGCGCGCACCGGGAGCCTGCCGCCCGGGCGCGGCTGGAACACCACGGCGGCGGCGCCGCCGAGGGCGGCGACGAGCAGCACGGCGTTCTCGGCGCCGAGCAGGCCGAGCAGCGGGCCGGCGACGACGCAGCCCAGGGCGGCCCCGGCGAGGTCGAAGAAGTACAGCTCCCCGATCCGTTCCCGCAGATGGGTGATCGCCAGCGAGACCACCATCCCGGCGTAGTACAGCGGCACCGCCGTCACGCCGTACAGCAGCGCCAGCTCGAAGAAGGTCTGCGAGGTGAACTGCGGCTTGTGGAACAGGTCGAACCGGCCGGCCACGCCGTGGTACAGCACGTAGACCAGCGCCACCAGCGTCCAGAGCGCGAAGCGCGTCGCGTGGCGGGCCAGCAGCTCCTCCAGCCGCTCCCGCGGGTAGCGCTCCGAGCGCACGTACAGCACCACGCCGGAGACGCCCAGCCCGAACAGCGACAGCGAGATCACCAGGAACGCGAAGTGGTAGTACAGCGTGTAGGAGAAGATCCGCGTGAGCAGGACCTCCAGGAGCAGCGTGGAGCACGTGACCAGGGCGACGCCCGCAAACAACCTGCGCATCGGGCGCGACGGTTAGCACGAACGCGGCGAGCCCTGCAAACGGCGGACCGGGGCGACGACCCGCGTCCGGCGTCCCCGACGGCGCCCGGCCGCACCGCTTCCGGGTTGCGGATCGCCGCCCGCTCGACGAAGATGCCGCGCGGAAGGGAGAACACCATGACTCCACGACGACCGTTCCCGATCGCCTGCGCCGCGGCGCTGGCCGCCCTGGTCCTGGCGTCGGGCTGTCCGCAGACGCCCTGCCCCGCGGTGCCGGAGACGACACCGGCGGCGGCGCCCGGGCTGGTCCAGGTGGCGGGCGGCCTCACCGGCAGCGGCGAAGGCATGTGGCCCGTGGGTCGGCTGGAGGTGCCCCAGGCGGCGCTGGCCGCCGAGGGACGCGAGCTGCCGCTGGCCCGACTGTGGGCCGACGGCGGCGGACCGGCCCAGGCGGTGGTCGACCTCGGCGGGTGCACCGCCTCGTTCGTCTCGGCGGACGGACTGCTGGTGACCAACCACCACTGCGCCTTCGACGTCGTCTCCCGGAACTCGACCCCCGAGCGGAACCTGGTCGACGACGGGTTCGTGGCGACCGACCGCACGGAGGAGCTGGAGGGGCACGGGACGACGATCAAGGTGCTGCTGGGGTTCCGCGACGTGACGGCGGAGGTGTCGGACGGGCTGCCGGAGGGCACTTCCGAGCGTGTGCGGGCGATCGAGCAGCGCGAGGCGGCGCTGGTGGCGGCCTGCGAGGAGTCGGCCGGCCGGCGGTGCCGGGTGGCGCGGTTCAACGACGGCGTGCCCTACGGGCCGCTGCCCGAGGGCGCGCCGACCGGCGTGCGGCGGTTCGTGCTGTTCGAGACGCTGGAGCTGACCGACGTGCGGCTGGTGGCCAACCCGCCGCTGGGGGTGGGCGAGTACGGCGGCGAGGTGGACAACTGGCACTGGCCGCGCCACACCGGCGACTGGTCGTTCCTGCGGGCCTACGTCGGTCCCGACGGCAACCCGGCCCCGTTCGCGCCGGAGAACGTCCCCTACCGCCCGGCCCACTGGCTGCCGGTGGCGACGGACGGCGTGGGCCCCGGGGACCCCGTGCTGGTGCTGGGGTACCCGTGGGCCACCGAGCGCTACCAGACGGCGGCGGAGGTGGAGGAGGCGCAGGAGTGGCTGTTCCCGCTGCGCCTCGAGCTGTTCGGGCTCTGGATCGCGCAGCTCGAGGCCGCGAGCGCGGCGGCGGAGGAGGCGCGGCTGCTCAACGCTCCGACGCTCAAGGGAGTCCTCAACGCGCACTCGCATGCCACCGGGATGATCGCCGCGCTGCGCCGCAGCGGACTGCTCGAGGTGCGGCTGGAGGAGGAGGCGCGGTTCCGGGACTGGGCGGCCGCGGACCCCGCGCGGGCGGGCCGCCTGGCGGGCCTGGACGGCATCGCCGCGGTGCTGGCAGAGAAGCGGGCGCTGCGCGAGCACGACTACCTGCTGCGCTACCTGGTCCGCGGCAGCCAGCTGCTCGGTTTCGCCCACACGATCGTCAAGTGGGCGCAGGAGCGGCCGAAGCCGGACCTGGAGCGCGAGCCGGGATACCAGGACCGCGACGAGGAGGTGATCCGGCGCGAGATGGAGGCGGCGGAGAAGAGCCTCGACGTCGCGGGCGACCGGATGGTGCTCGCCGCCTTCGTCCGCCGGGCCCTGGCGCTGCCCGAGGGCCAGCGCATCGAACCGCTCGAGGCGGCGCTGGGAACGGACCGCTCGGACGCCGCGGTGGAGGCCTTCGTGGCGCGCTTGTGGGCCGGGACGACGCTGGGCGCCACGCCGGCCCGGCTGGAGTTGTTCGGCCGGCCGCTCGAGGAGCTGCAGGCGTCGACGGACGAGCTGATCCGGCTGGCCCTGGCGCTGGCGCCGCGGCTCGACGAGCGGCTCGAGCGGACGAAGAAGTTCGACCTGGCGCTGGCCGAGCTGCGGGCGCCGCTGGTGGCCGCGCTCGGCGAGTTCCGCGGGCGGCCGCAGTACCCGGACGCGAACGGCACGCTGCGGCTGACGGCGGGCAGCGTGCGGGCCTACCTGCCGGCGGACGGCACGGCCTACCTGCCGTTCACGACGGTGGCCGGGCTGTTGCAGAAGGAGACGGGGGAATCGCCCTTCGCCTCGCCGCCCGCGGTGCTCGCGGCGGTGCGCCGCGGCGACTTCGGCCGCTGGGTCGACCCGGCGCTCGGCTCGGTGCCGGTGAACTTCCTCAGCGACGTCGACACCACGGGCGGCAACTCCGGCTCGCCGGCGCTCAACGCGCGCGGCGAGCTGATCGGCCTGCTGTTCGACGGCGTGTGGGAGGACCTCTCCGGCGACTACCTCTACAACCCGGCGACCTCGCGCAGCATCCTCTGCGACGTGCGCTACGTGCTGTGGTACCTCGACCGCGTGGCCGACCGGGTCGCCGGCGGCGGCGCCGACGCACTGCTCGAGGAGCTGGGGGTCGCCGGAAGCCGGCCGCCGGAGTGACGGAGGCGTTCGACCCTCCGTCCGGAAGCGCCCCGCACCGCGGCCCGCCGCCGCCGACCGTTCCGTGCTACCATGACCGTCGGTCGCCGCGTGCCCGTCGACCGCCGGGGGTTTGCAGATGACGGATCGGAAGCGCTCCCTCCCGCCCAGCCCGCCGGACCGTGCGGGCGCTCCGGGCGCGCGCGACGGCGCATCCGCGCGACCCACGGTCCCGCCGCCCCGCCCGTGCCTGGACCGCGCCCTGCTGGAGATCATGGACCAGCTGCTGCTGGGGCTCGACGTGGACGGCCGGATCGTGCTGGCGAACCGGCGGGCCTGCGAGGTGCTGGGGCGTTCCGAGACCGAGTTGCTGGGGCGGGACTGGTTCGAGTCCTGCCTGCCGCCCACCTGGCGGCGGACGGCGCGGGGGGTCTTCCAGCGCGTCGTCGGCGGCGATCTGGAGCCGGCGCGGCGTCACGAGAACCCGGTGCTCACCGCCGCGGGCACGGAGCGGCTGGTGCTGTGGCGCAACACGGTCCTGCGGGACGACGACGGGACGATCATCGGCACGCTCAGCTCGGGGGAGGACGTGACCGACCAGCGCCGGGACGAGGACGCGCTGCGACTGAGCGAGGAGCGGCTGACGGCCTTGCTGGCGCTGGCGCGGCGCCAGGAGGAGCCGGAGCAGGAGCTGATCGACTTCGCGCTCGAGGAGGCGGTACGGCTCACGCGCAGTCGGGTCGGCTATCTGCATTTCGTGCGCGACGACGAGGTGCACCTCGATCTGTTCACCTGGTCGAAGGAGGTGCACGCGGCGTGCACGGCGGAGAAGCTCCCGCACTACCCGCTGACCAAGGCCGGGGTGTGGGCGGACTGCGTGCGCCTGCGCCGGCCGGTGGTCCACAACGACTACCCGGGGCTGCCCGAGAAGCGCGGGCTGCCGGAAGGGCACTTCCCGATCCTGCGTCACCTCAGCGTGCCGGTGCTGGACGGGGAGCGGATCGTGGCGGTGGCGGGGGTCGGCAACAAGGACGCGCCGTACGACGAATCGGACGTGCGGCAGATGCAGCTGTTCATGCAGGGCCTGTGGAGCGTGCTGACCCAGCAGCGCGCCCGGCGCGCGCAGGCCGAGTCGCTCGACCGGCTGCGGCAGACGCTGCGCGGCGCGGTGGACGCCATCTCGCGCGCGGTGGAGCTGCGCGACCCGTACACGGCCGGGCACCAGCGGCGCGCGGCGGACCTCGCCCGGGCCGTCGCCGTGGAGCTGGGTCTCGACGCCGAGCGGGTGGAGGCGGTGCGGACGGCCGGCTCGATCCACGACATCGGCAAGCTGAAGGTCCCGGCGGAGATCCTGGTCAAGCCGGGGCGGCTGACGCCGATCGAGTTCGGGCTGGTGAAGCTGCACCCGCAGACCGGTTTCGAAGCCCTCCGGCCGGTGGATTTCCCGTGGCCGCTGGCGGAGATCGTGCTGCAGCACCACGAACGGCTGGACGGGAGCGGCTACCCGGCCGGAATCGGCGGCGACCGGATCCTGCTCGAGGCCCGCATCCTGGCGGTGGCCGACGTGGTGGAGGCGATGGCGTCCCATCGCCCGTACCGCCCGGCGCTGGGCCTCGAGGCGGCGCTGGAGGAGCTGCAACGCAACCGCGGGCGGCTGTACGACGGCGACGTCGTCGATGCCTGTCGCCGGGTGCTGCTCGAGCGCAGCTACGAGCTGCTGCCGTTCTGAGGCGGGTCGGGCGGAGGAGGCGCGGCCGACGCGGGGGCGGCGGGCGCCAGGGTGGGCCGCCGGAAGTCGGGCCGCTGGCCGAACGGCAGGAACATCACGGCGAGATAGACGCCGACGGCCGCCCAGCCCTGGGCGACCAGGGCGACCACGGGCCAGGGTCGGGTCAGGGCCAGCACGCCGAGGCCGGCGCCGAGCGCCAGGCCGGCGCCGACGCTCGGCCGCAGCAGCTTGCGCCACTCGACCTTGACCCCGATCAGCCACCGCACCTCGACGATCTGCAGCGTGCCGGTGCCGAGGGCCGAGACCATGGTGGCGAAGGCGGCGCCGGCCAGGCCCCACTGCGGGATCAGCAGCCAGTTCAGCACGAGGTTGACCACGGTGAGCAGGATGCCGTTGAGCAGGTTGTAGATCGGATAGCCGGCCATCACGAGGATGTTGCCGGTGAGGCCGGTGGCGGCGTTGAACAGCGGCCCCACCAGCAGCAGCGACATGAACAGCACTTCCTGCCGGTAGGCCGGGTTGAACAGCCAGAGGATCTCGCCGCGGTACAGGAACACCAGCACGGTGAGCGGCGCGGCGACGGCCATCACCCAGCGGCTGATCACCGAGAAGCTCTCCTGCATCGCGGCGACGTTGCGCTCGCGGGCGTAGCGGGCGACGAGCGGCGAGTAGACGCTGGAGAAGACGAAGCGCAGCTGGGTCAGGCTGCGGGCGATCTCGGCCGCGGTGCGGTACAACCCGATCTGCGCGTCGCCGACGAAACCGCCCAGCATCATCACGTCGATGTTCCACTGGGCCATCGTCAGCATCATGTTCGCGCTCTGCGGCAGCGCGAAGCCGACCAGCCCCTCGCGGCAGGCGACCCGGCGGGCGGCCCACAGCCGCCGCAGCGAGTAGTAGCGGGCGAAGTAGACCACCGCCAGCACGAGCCCCAGGAAGTTGGCCGCGGTCTGCGCCAGCACCAGCCCGTAGACGCTGGGGACGATCGGGTGCAGCGCCGCGGCGCCGAGGATCAGCCCCAGCGGGACGGTGAAGCTGCCGACCACGACCTCCGCGTGCATCACCATCAGCGCCCGGGTCGCGGCCAGCAGCACCAGCGTCAGCCCCATCATCGGCACGTTGGCCGAGAACAGCAGCAGCACCTCGTACAGCTCGGGGCGACCCCAGGCGTAGACCACCAGCGGTTTGCCGACGAGCGCGACCAGGCCGACGGCGACGACGGAGAGGCCGAGGACCCACAGCAGCGCGCGCCAGATCACCGAGTAGATCTCGTCCGTCGCCGGCTGTTCGTCCGGGTCGCGCGCCGCGAACCGCTCCACGGCGTCCTTGAACCCCGCGGCGACGAAGTTGTTCAGCATCTCCAGCGGGGCCAGCGCCAGGGCGAACAGGCCGAACACCGCCGGGCCGTAGATCTGGTTGGCGAGGATCAGATAGGCGGGCGTGAGGAACTTGCCGATCGCGCCGATGAAGTTGATCCCGGCGCCCTTGAGCAGCCGTTGCCGGTCCTTGGCCGCGACGGCGTCCATTCAGCCCGCACCCTCCCCCGTCCCGCCCACGACCGCGTCGTAGACCGCCTCGCGCCGCTCGAGCAACTTCCCGGCGTCCCAGCCGGCGACCACGTGGGCCCGCGCCGCCTCCCCCATCCGTCGCCGCTCCGCGCCGTCCTCGAGCAGCCGCGCGAGCGCCGCGGCCAGGCCGGCCACGTCCCGCTCCGCGCACAGCAGTCCCGTCCTGCCGTCGAGCACCGCTTCGGGAATGCCGGCGTGGCGGCTGGCCACCGCCGGCAGGCCGCAGGCCCCGGCCTCGAGCAGCACCGTGGGCAATCCCTCCTTGTCGCCGTTCGCCGCCGTGACGCTCGGGGCCAGGATCAGGTCGGCCCGCCGCAGCACGTCGGCGGTCGGCACCCGCGGGTCGACCGCCTCGACGACGTCGCCGAGGCCCAGGGCCCCGATCCGGCGCGCCAGCTCGCCGCAGAGCGGCCCGCTGCCGGTGCCGTGGAACAGCACCCGGAACCGCCGGCCGCGGGCCCGCACCCGCGCCAGCGCCTCGAAGCCGTAGGCGAACCCCTTCTTCTCGATCTCGCGGCCGCACATCACGATCGCCGGCTCGCGTCGGACCGGGGCGGCCGGGTCGGGCGCGAAGCGGGCGGTGTCGATGCCGGTGCCGAGCACCTCGAGCCGCGCGCGCGGCGCCCCCAGCGCCGCCAGCTCGTCGCCGAGCGCCCGGGACACCACCAGCAGCCGGGCGGCGAAGCGGAACAGCAGCGGCAGCAGCGCGAAGTACCGGGCGTACTCCGGATGGCGCCACGGGGCCCGGGGATAGGCGACGTCGAAGCCGTAGAAGCTCACCACCAGCGGCAGCCGGTGGAGCCAGACGAACGGCAGCGCGTTGACGCCCGCGGTTCCGTAGTGCGCGTGCAGCACCACGGTGTTCCGCTCGCGAATCCGCGGCACGAACCAGGGCGTCCAGTGGTCGCCGACGAGCGCCGACCAGGCGCGGGGCACGGGACCCGGCGGCGGCAGCTCGAGCCGCTCCGCCGGGAACTTCTCGAGGTTCGCGGCGCGGGCGGCGTAGACCCGCGGCTCGTAGCGCCGCCAGGCGGTGAACTGGCGGTAGAGGAACGTCTCGGAGAACGCGAGGTGCGTGCCGACGAGGTGGGCCACGCCGGGACCGGCCCGGTCCCCGGACACCGGAGGCGGGCCGCTCATCCGCGCTTCCGCCCGGCGAGGTAGAGGATCGTGCTCGCCGCCTGCGGCTCGGCCCGCGACCAGGTCAGGTGGAACCGCCGCCGCACCAGCCCCTCGACCCGCTCCTCGGTGTAGTAGTGCGTGTGGACCCGCTCGCGATGGACGAGCGCCCCGAACACCAGTTCGGCGACGCCGAGCGGTCCCACGTCGGTCAGGGCGCCGAGCGCCAGGGCGGCGCGGGCGGCGCGCGAGTCGGCGTTGCGGGCCCGGGCGACGCGCGGGGCGACGACGCTGACGAGCAGGCCGAGGCCGCCGTTGGGCTTGAGCACTCGGGCCCACTCGTCGACCGCCGCGGCGCCGTCGACGAAGTAGTCGAAGGCGGCGAGCGAGATCACGGCGTCGGCGGCCCCGTCGCGAACGGGGAGCGTCTCGGCGACGCCGCGCACCAGGGTCGACTCGCCGGGGAGGTCGGGGCGCGGCGCGGCGTACGGGTCGACGCCGACGTAGCGCGCGTCCTCCGGCAGCAGGAGCCGCTTCGAGCCGTCCTTGGCGCCGACGTCGACGACGACGCCGGCGGCGGCGGCGCGTTCGAACAGCTCGCGGGTCGAGCGGTCCTGCGTACCGTCGGAGGGCAGGACGCCTTGGTGTGCGCGGGCCTGCCGGCGGGAGCGCCACGCCTCGAGACCGCGCAGCGCCTCGTTCCAGCGCGACCAGCCGGGGTCGCCGCCGTCGCGCATTCGCTCACGCACGGCGGAGGGGACCAACTCGGGCACGCCGTCGACCCGGCCGAAGCGTTCGGGGCAGGCCGTGCAACGCAGCCCGTCGCCGTCCTCGCCGAGCGGCGCGCGACAGGCGGGGCAGGCCAGCAGGTCCAGCGGCAGCGGGACGGTCATCGGCCGACCTCGCGACGCACGTCGTCGAACAGCGCGGCGAGCCGGGTCGTGGCGCGCGGCGCGGAGAACTCGGCGATCGCCGCGGGCCGCGGGGCGAGCTCCGGACGTCCCTCGAGCGTCCGGGCGAGGGCCGCGGCGATCGCGTCGACGTCGGTCTCGCCCACGAGCGTTCCGGCGCCGGTGTCGGCGAGGATCCCGGCCAGCTCGGGGTTGTCGCCCAGGGCCAGGATCGGCGCGCCGGCCAGCAGGTAGTCGTACAGCTTGCCGGGGAGGAACAGCGGGCCGCGGTGCGTGCCCCAGGCGGGCAGCAGCAGCAGATGGGCCGAGCGCAGGCGCTTCAGCCCTTCGCCGTAGGGGACGGGGGCGAAGGTTCGGACGGTGTCGCCGAGGCCGCAGCGCTCGGCGTGGGCGCGGTCGTCGTCGGACAGCCGGCCGTAGTTCTCCAAGAGGAGCTCGCCGGGGCGCCAGCCGCCCTGGTCGCGCAGGCGGGCCAGCGCCTCGTAGATCCCGGCCATCGTGCGGGCGCCACCGTAGACGTGGCCGAAGTGGACGAGGCGCACGGGCCGCGACGGCACCTCGCGCGGCGGCAGGTCCGTCGGGTCGAAGGCGTTGCGGATCGCGACCAGCTTGTGCGCCTGGGCCGGGTACAGGCTCCGATAGGCGTCGGCGAGCGTCTCGGTCGTGACGACGACGCGGGCGGCGGCGGCGAACACGCGCGCCTCGAGGTGCCGTTCGAGCAGCTGGGCGGGCGGGGTCTTGTGGTCGAAGGTGAAGTTGAGCGTCCACGGGTCGCGCAGATCGGCGACGAACGGGGTGCCGGTGGCGTGGTGGACGGCGAGGCCGACCAGGTGCGCCGAGAACGGGTAGCTGGTGGTCCAGACCACCGCCGGGCGCTCGTCGGCGACGAGGCGCAGGGCCGCGTGGACCGCGTGGGGGACGTGGATCCCGACCGGCTCGAGCGGCACGGTGTTCCAGACCAGCCGCTCGGCGACGCCGAAGGCGCGGGCGGCGGCGGGGCGACGAAGGCCGGCGGGGGCCGGGTGAGCGTCCTTCGTCGCCGCGGCGGGCTTGGGCTTGCCGCTCGTCCGGCGTTGCAGGACGTCGTACGCGCCGCCCAGCAGGCCGGTGACGGCGGCGGAGTCGTAGTCGCGGACGACGCGGACCTCGGGAGGCAGCGGCCACGGCGACGGGTCGTGCTCGGCGGCCGGCGGCGTGCGGCCGCAGAGCACGGTGACGTCCCAGCCGGCGGCGGGGAGGTGGCGGGCGAAGCGGTACGGGCGCTTGGCGCCGATGTTCCCGTGGGGCGGGAACATCCACGCGACGAGCAGCGCGCGCGGGCGGGGCGAATCCATCGACGTGCCGCGAACCTCCGTGTCTCGGCTCGCGGATAGCACCCGCACGGAGCGGGTGTCAACGCGGGGGGGAACCTCGCGCCAAGACGCCAAGACGCAAGGAGGCAAGGGCAGAAGGACGCGAGGACGCCAGGACGCGAGAAGACCTCGCAGGAACGCGCCTGACACGCCGGATCGGCATGTCACACTGAATGTCGGATTCAGAGACGGGCAGATCGAGGAGGAGGGGACGAACATGCAGCGCGCTTCCACGCAACGCGGATGGTCGAAACGGCCGCTTTTTGCCCCCCCCCCCCCGGCATTCGTGCCAGATGCCAGGTCGAGGCACACGTTCTGCCGTGCGCCGCCATCATTCGGGCGCAACGAGTCGCGCAGCGGAGGTGGCAGCGGGGTGCGCGACCGCGAGATGCTCGTGGCCCTCCCCCCTGTCCGACGGCCGGGGCGCATTGTGCGCCAGTCAAGCACCGTGTTCGGTTCGGCGTGAGAGATAGGGATCGCGGATACCGACACGAGCCGCCTCCGGCGAAGAGGGATCGGCCCGTGCCGGTAGGGGAGGATGCGAGCGGCGTTGAAGCCGCCGCGTGTGAACAGGACGGGCGGCGACGACGGCATCACGGAGCGCGTCGCCGCCGGTCCTCACGCGGGAGGTGGAGCATGAGGTGCCGGGCGGACGGCCGTCCGATGGACCATCGAAGAGGCGGCGGTCGGGGGACCACGGTGGCAAGGCAGTATCGCCGGCTGCCTTCCGTCATGGTGTTCGCCGCGGGGCTGGGCTGCTACAGTTCGCACGGGAACGCCGTTGACGAGGACGGCGGTGACGAGGCGGGGCGGGCAGTCTGTGGCAACGGTGTCGTCGAGCGCGGAGAGGAGTGCGACGACGGCAACCACATCGACGAGGACGGCTGCAATCGCGACTGCGGTTTCAGTTGCCACGAGGATGCCGACTGCGATGACGGTCAGGACTGTACGCGCGACGTTTGCGAGCCTCGCGGCGGTGGACGGGCGTGCGTCTGCGGGCCGGCCGTCGCGGGGACCTGCGTGTTCGACGGATCCTGCCTGGATGATGGCGACGTCGATCCCTTGAACGTCTGTCGGTTCTGCTGGTCGGCGTCGGACCCGACGGGATGGA
Source organism: uncultured Myxococcales bacterium (assembly GCA_964568275.1). Classification (GTDB taxonomy): domain Bacteria; phylum Myxococcota_A; class Polyangia; order DRWM01; family JAAZOP01; genus JAAZOP01. The sequence goes on along the minus strand of CAZMRP010000016.1, from coordinate 8,859 downwards.
CGCCGGTCGCTGCCGGCGAGTCCTGCAGCGACGACCTGTTCTGCAACGGCGCCGAGGCGTGCGACGGTGCGGGTGCCTGCAGCGCCTTGTCGCCCGCCTGCCCGGTCTCCGCGTGTGCGGTGTGCAACGAGGTCGCCGAGGCGTGCGAGCCTGCCGCTGCCGGCACGACCTGCCGACCGGCAGCCGGCGACTGTGATGTTGCCGAGAGTTGCGACGGTATCGCGCTGTCGTGCCCGGCCGACGGGTTCCGCGCCTCCGGGACGGTCTGCGACGACGGCGATTCGTGCTTCGGGCCGGATGCCTGCGACGGCGCGGGCGGCTGTCAGGCGGGACCGGCTCTGGTGGTCCCGGGAGCCCCGGTCACGCTTGCGCCGGCCAACGGACGCCGAACGGGCAGTCTCTGGGCGCCCACCACGGTGGCTGCGCTGCGTCCCCGTTTCGCCTGGACTTGGGACGCCGACGGCTGCGGCGAGCCGGCGTACGAGATCCAGGTCGACGACTCCTGCGCGACGCCGGGCTTTCGTTCCTGCCATTTCCCGAGCCCCGAGGCGGCAGCGGTCGGGCTGGCCGCACGCCGCTGGCAGCCGGGCGCGGACCTGCCGGTGTCCACCGTTCCGCCGGTCGGCCGCCGCTACTACTGGCGTGCTCGCGCCTGCCGTGGTGATGTGTGTTCGGCCTGGAGCGAGGTTCGCTACGTCGATGTCGGCCGAGCAGACGGGGATCTGAACGGCGACGGATACTCGGACCTGGCAGTGGGCGCCGTCGGCCAGGAGCACGGGAGTTCCGACTCGAAGGGTGTCGTCTACGGGTACCTCGGCGGTCCGGGAGGAGTACCGACCACACCGTCCTTCGCGATCGTGGGGCCCGACGAGGCGGGAACGGGCGAGTTCGGGCTCGGCCTGGCCACGAACGGTGACCTTGACGCGGACGGCTTCGCCGACCTGGTGGTCGCGGCAGCGATGGACGGCACCGCGGGCGTCGTCTTCCTCTTTCCTGGCTCCGTCGGCGGTCCGCCCACCAGCCCGCTGCATCGCATTGTCAGTCCGCGGCCCGGCGAACGCGGCAGGTTCGGCTTGTCCCTCGACTGTGGCGGAGACGTGAATGCGGACGGCTACTCGGACCTTGCGGTCGGCGCGGAACGCATGAGCGAGGTGGAGATCGAGGACGGCTCGGCGTTCGTCTACCTGGGGGCGGCATCGGGATCGGCACCCGAGTGGTGCGCCGACCTCGTGTCCCCGACCTCGCGGCAAGGCGGTGGTTTCGGGAGCGCGGTGGCCCTCGGGGAGTTCGTCGGCGATGACGGTTTCGCCGAGGTCGTCGTCGGTGCGCCGCGGGAGGGAGCGGTCGGCCCCGCCTTCGGTCCCGGTCGGGTCCACGTGTTCGCCGGCAACGGCGGGGGCGTCTCGAGCGAGCCCGCGGCGACATTGGAGCCTCCGACCATCGAGGGTACCTTCCAGTACGGCGTGGGAGTGTCCGTGGGCGTCGACGCAGACGACGACGACCGTGGGGATCTTGCGATCGGCTTCTGGGTGACCCGACCCGAGTCCGGCGAGGGCTCGTTCCAGCTTGGGTACGTCACCGGCGTCAGGCTTGCGGCATCCCTTCCGGTTCCGGCCATCTTCGACGCGGGCGAGCGGCGCGACGGGTCGTGGCTGGCGACGAGGATCGCGGACCTCGATGCCGCCACGCTGGGCGACCTCGCCCTTGGCGTGCCTGCCGGCTATCCGGCGCTGTGCGGCAGTCCACCCGGGGCCGTCGTCATCTTCCGCGGTGATTTCGGCGGCCCCGCGCCGGAGGAGTGGGTCGCCTTCAACGCTCCCCCGGGCGGAGACTGCGAGGAGTTCGGGGTCGCGCTGGCACTGGCCGACCTCGATGCGGATGGTCTCAAGGAAGTCGCCGTCGGCGCACCATGGCACTCCGACGGTGCGCGCTATGAGGGAGGAGTGTTCGTCTACCGACTGGACGACACCCCGGTCGACACCAGTCCGTGGGTCATCCTGGACAACCCGGGCAACCAGGTGTTGGGGAGGTTCGGTTCGGGGCTGGCGCCGTAGCACGAATTGCGTGTCCCGCTGCATCACGGACTGCCCGCCGCAGGCGAGGGGACGAGGGCAGGATGAGGACGTTCGTCCAAGACTGGCGCTACCGGCAGACATTGTCAATCGAACTTGCGAAGTCTGCTACCGCTGGGAGCCCGGAATCACACAGCCTGGAATTGCCCTTGACCTGTGCAGCGTCACGGCACAGCATCGGCGCCCGATGACGGACTTGAGCTGGTGCGAAGTCGATGTCGAGGCGTTGGCGCACAACGTGCGCACGCTCAAGACGCTGCTGCCCCCGGGCTCGAAGCTCGCCCCGACCATCAAGTCGGACGCCTACGGCCACGGGCTGGTGTTGGCGGCCCAGGCGTTCCTCGAGGGCGGCGCGGACTGGCTGTGCGCCAACGCGCTGTTCGAGGCGGAGGCGTTGCGCGCGGCGGGGCTCGCCTGCCCGATCTACGTGATGGGGTTCGTGCCGCCCGAGGACGTGGAGCGGGCGCTGGAGCTGGACCTGCGGCTGGTGGCCTACCGCGGCGACGTGGTGGAGCGCGCCGAGGCGGTCTGCGCGCGGCGCGGGTGGACCGGCCGGCTGCACCTGAAGCTCGAGACCGGCAACGAGCGGCAGGGGCTGCGGGAGCGCGACGCGCTGGAGCTGGCGCGGAGGATCCACGACTCGCCGCACCTGGAGCTCGAGGGGGTCGCGTCGCACTACGCGAACATCGAGGACACGACGGACCACACGTTCGCGCGGGAGCAGCTGCGGCGGTTCGACGCGTTCCTCGAGACGCTGGCGCGGTCGGGGATCCAGGTGCCGTTGCCGCACTTCTCGAACTCGGCGGCGGTGATCCTGTGGTCCGACGAGCACCAGCGGCTGGCCCGCGTGGGCATCGCGGCCTACGGGATGTGGCCGTCGAGCGAGACCTTGGTGGCGGCGGTGCTGGCGGGGCGCAAGCGGATCGAGCTGCGCCCGGCGTTGACCTGGAAGACGCGCATCGCGCAGCTCAAGGACGTGCCCAAGGGGGCGTTCGTCGGCTACGGCTGCTCGTACCAGACGACGTCGCCGAGCCGCCTGGCGGTGCTGCCGGTCGGCTACTACGACGGGTACGACCGCGGGCTGTCGAACCTGGCCTACGCGCTGGTCCGCGGCCAGCGGGCCCCCGTGCGCGGCCGCGTCTGCATGAACATGGCGATGATCGACGTCACCGACGTGCCGGGGCTCGACATCCGGGACGAGGTGGTGCTCCTCGGGCGGAGCGGCGAGGCGACGATCACCGCCGAGCAGCTCGGGTCGTGGATCGGGACGATCAACTACGAGGTGACGACGCGGATCGGCTCGCACGTGCCGCGCCGGCCGGTGCGGCTCACGCCGCCGGCCAACGACCCCCGCGCCCCCACGCTGCCCCGCTGAACCCGCACGACCCGCTAGATCTCGAACGGCAGCCAGAGGACCTTGATCCGCTCGTAGGGGCCGCGGCGTTCGTAGCCGAACAGGCCGTAGAGCACCTGCCACTCCACGTCCTCGGGCCGGTCGCGGCCGAAGTCGAACAGCGGGATGAAGTGGAAGTGCCACCCCTCGGTGCCGTCCTCGTTGGGCGTGGTGGTGTAGATGCTGTTGGCGACGAGGGTGAACGTCCCGTCGGGGTCCTCGTCGTGCCAGACCAGCGGGAAGAAGGTCCAGAAGCGCGACTGCGCCGCCATGTCCTCGAAGTCCCAGAACAGCGGGAACGCCACGGTCGTGCGGTCGGTGGCGTCGGAGAAGTTCCACCACAGCGGGAACACCACCTCGTGGTGCTCGTCGCCCTCGGAGCCGAAGTAGATCAGCGGGTGCATGTTGAAGGCCCAGCCGGGCGGCTCGGCGCCGGTCTGGGGCCATTCCGAGTACTGGAACGTGGGGAAGACCCAGGTGGTGTGGCGGTTCTCGGCCAGCGAGGTGTCGTGCAGGAACAGCGGCATGAAGCCGTACAGGCGGTTCTTCTCGAAGTCGTGGAAGTCCCACCAGAACGGGAAGACGACCCAGTCCGAGGAGACCGGGTCGCTGCCGTGGTAGACGTTGAGCACCAGGTCGCTGCGCGTGCCGGTCTCCTCGTCGCCCCAGGCCCACCAGACGGGAGCCACGGTGCGGAACCACTCGGAGCCCTCCTGCCACTGGTGGTACAGGAGCGCGCCCCAGCCCTCGGACTCGGCCCCCTCGGCGTACCAGGCGAGCGGGGTGATCAGGCGCATCGAGTCGGCGTCGTGGGCGTAGTGCACGAGCGGGGCGAGGGTGAAGTGGGCCGAGTCGTCGCCGCCGCCGAAGAACAGCAGCGGGGCGACGCCGGCGGACCAGTCGCCGTTCTCCTCGAGGTCGACGAACAGCGGCGGGACGACGGTGGTGCTCGCGTCGCCGTCGTAGAAGTGCCAGAAGGCGGGGAAGAGCACCGAGTAGCCCGTGTCGTCGTCGGTGCCGCCGAACAGCAACGGGGGCAGGCCGTAGCGCGAGCTGCGTCCCTCGCGCCACCAGTAGAACGGCGGGGCCAGGGCGAACTCGCCGGTCTGCCAGCCGAAGCGCCAGAAGTACAGGGCGAGGATCTGGTAGTTGGTCTCGTTGTCGTCGCCGACCATGAACAGCGGCGGCAGGCCGACGTCGTAGCCGTCCGCGGTGCGGCTGACGTACAGCGGGCCCGCCACGTCGGTGAAGCGGTCCGGGCGGCGGTAGCGCCAGTACAGGCCGGCCACCACGTCGGTCTCGTGCAGCTCGTCGCCGCCGCGCCAGCGCCAGTAGAACGGCAGCACGCCCAGCGTGTGGTCGTCCTCGGTGTCGTCCCAGGTCTCGAAGTACAGCGGGAAGAAGAAGCGGAAGCCCGAGGTCGGCGTGGTCTCCTGGTAGAACGGCAGCGGCGGCAGGTAGAAGCGCGAAACGTCCTCGTCGCCGCCGGAACCCTCGACGGTGCCCGGCTCCGGCGCCAGGTTGTCCGGCGGGATGAACTGCGCCGCCGCCGGAGCCGGCGCCGACGCGAACGCCGCCGCGGCCGCGCCGAGCAACGCCCCGAGCGACGCCGCGCGCGGAGCGCGGAGCGCCGGGACGAGCTGCGAACGGCGGCGACGGGACGACACGGGCGAAACCTCTACCTCCCCCATCGAATCGAGGCGGGACCATAGGGTCAAGGGCGGCCTCCCGTCAACCAGAGGAGTCGGGAAGCCGGGGAGTCGGGGAGTCGGGGAAGTCCAGGGAGTTAGGGAAACCGCAAGCCCGGCGCCGGGCGGCGCCAAGGACGACGGCGTCGGCGCGGCGGCGGCCGGCGGACCGGGCCGGGGCTTGCGGGAGGGCGGCGCGGGGCGTTGAATGCGGTCCGTGGAGGTCCGGCGCATCATCGGCGTGGACGAGAACGGCCTGGGCCCCAAGCTGGGACCGCTGGTCGTGACCGGGGTGCGGCTGCGGCTGGCCGGGGCACCGCCGTCGTTCGCCGCGCTGCGGGAGGCGACCGGGCTCGACGACTCGAAACGGGTCTTCGCGCCCGGACGGCGCGGGCGCGGCGAGGCGTTGGCGCTCGGGGTGCTCGGGGTACGAGGCGCCGGCTCGCCGGCCGAGCTGCTGCGGGGAAGGCTGGTCGCTCCGCCGTGGAGCGCGCCGGACGCGTGCCGGGGAGGGACGGACGGGATGGGTCTGTGCCCCGCCCTGCCCCTCCGGCCGCTGCCGCGCTGGACGACCGAGGTCCGGGACGTGGCGGCCGGGCTGGAGCGGCTGGGGGTGGTGGTCGAGCGGGTGGCGTGCGCGGTGCTCTGTCCGGGAACGCTCAACGTGGCGCTGGCCGACGGGACGTCGAAGCTGGCGGTGGACCTGCGGCTGTTCGAGGTGGTGGTCCAGGCGTTGCGGGACGACGCCGCGGGGCCGTGCGAGGCGAGCTGCGGCAAGGTGGGCGGGACGGACCGCTACGCGGAGCGGTTCGCGGCCTGGGCGGGCCGCGAGGTGCGGGTGGTGCTCGAGTCGCGGGCCTGCTCGACCTACGACATCGGCGGCGTCGGGCGGGTGTCGTTCGTGCGGGACGCGGACGCGAGCGAGCCGGCGGTGGCGACGGCGTCGGTCGTCGGCAAGTACGTGCGCGAGCTGTGGATGGACGACCTCGCCGCGGCGGCGGCGTGGGAGGGGCCGACCCCGAGCGGCTACCACGACGCGGCGTCGGAACGGCTGGCGGCGCGGCTGCGGGAGCGGATCGCCGCGGGGGTGCTGGCGTACCCGGCGGGTTGCGTCCGGCGCGCCCGGTGAAGCTCCGCGAGTCGAGCCGGCCGGCCGGGGAGCGCTGTCGCGCGCGACGCCGGTACTGCGGGTGCCGCTAGTCGAGGGCCTCATCCAGGAACAGGACGTAGGGATCGGCGGACGGCAGCTCCACGCGGCGGCGCACCGTGCGCACGCCGTCGGGCCGGCGCACCTCGAGGCGCAGCCAGTACCGGTCGGGCGGCAGCTCGTAGACGTCGCGGAAGCGGTCGGTGCCGGGCGGGATCACCTCGCGGCGGTAGCGCACGGTCTCGCCGCGGCTGTCGACGTAGCTCACGGCGACCGAGGACGGCGGGTTCTCGGTCCAGCGGACCTCGACGGTGCCCTCGGCGGGCATTCCGCCGACGAACTGCCAGACGACGAAGCCGACCGAGACGAGCAGCGCGAGCAGCAGCACGCGGCGGCCGGTCCTGCTGCGCAGGGCGGCGAGGAAGCTCTGGAGGCGGGTCGAGGGTTCAGCCATGGTCGTTTCCGGGTCCGGGCCCGCGGGCGGGCCGGGACCCCCGGCGCGAAAGCATCAGGGCGCGCAGTCGGTCCATTCGATCAGGCTCGCCGACCCGGCCACGCCGCAGCCGCCGACGGTGCCGCCGGAGCAGACGGCGTACCACCCCTCGGAGCGGGAGTCCACGGCCTGGCATTCGGCCGTGCAGCCGGTGCAGGCGGTCACGCACAGCGTGCGACCCGTGCACGGGTCGACCCAGCCGGTGCCGGTGGCGCCCACGGCGCGGCATTCGGGGACGCACGCCGGAACGGCGTCGCAGATTCCCTCGTGGTCGAGCGCGACGCCGGCGACGAGGCGGGCGCAGTCGTTGGAGTAGGTGACGCCGTCGCAGCCGCAGACGGGGGCGTAGAGGGTCTCGCAACTGTCGGAGACGGGGACGCAGGTGCCGGAGGCGTGGGGCCGGCAGTCGCGGACGTCGCAGGTCTCGCCGGCGGGGCAGCGGAAGCCGGCGGTGCCGCCGCACAGGGTGCCCGAGCCGCAGGCGCCGGTGTAGGCCAGGGCGGCGCCGGACCGGAGGCGTTCGCAGTCGTTGGAGTAGGTGACGCCGTCGCAGCCGCAGACGGGGTCCTCGACCGCGACGCACTCCGCGGGACGCGGCACGCAGACGCCGGAGGCGCCGTCGGCGCAGGACCGGAGGTCGCACAGCTCGGTGTCGGCGCAGGCGCCGCCGGGGAAGGGGCCGCAGACGGCGGCGACGTCGCCCGTGTCGGCGGCGGTGTCGGCGGCAACGTCGGCCGGGGTGTCCGGGGGGAGGACGTCCGAGTCGGCGTCGGCACCGGGGTCGGGGCCGGAGTCGGCCGCGGCATCGTCGGCGACGAGGTCGGCCGGAACGTCGGCGGCGCGGTCGTCGTCGCCGCCGCAGGCCGGAAGGCCGGCGGCCAGCAGCGCGGCCACGAGCAGGGGGGAGCGGTGCGACATCAGCGGTCACTCCTTCCCCCGCGCCGCAAGCCTAGCATGCGGATTCCGGGCGGCAAAACGCGCGGCCGCCCGCGGGTCGGGAAGGTCGTGCCGGGACCGCGGACGGCCGGAGGCCGGAACGCCGGTCACGGTTGACCCACCGGGACGGTTCCTGCTAGGGCGGCGGAACGATGTCCGCTTTCGCGCGATTCCGCGAGCTGCATCCCCGCCGGTTCTTCCTGGAGACCTGGGCGGCGATCCAGGCCGACTCGGTGGCGGAGCCCGAGGTGCAGGAGCGGCCCGCGCGGGCGCGGTCGGGGAAGAAGCCCCGGCGGGGCGAGCCGTCGCGCGTCGCGCTGTCGATGCGCCCGCTGATCATCTTCGTGGCCTCGGCGGTGTTCCTGACGCTGATGGAGTACTTCGGCGGACGGCAGACCTTCGACAAGCTGTTCCCGGAGGCGGCGCGGGACCCCCAGCGCGTGGAGTTGTACCGGCTGGCGTTCTGGGCCGGTGCGCGCATCGCCGGGTACGGCATCCTGCCGGCGCTGCTGGTGCTGCTGTTGCCGGGCGAGCGGCTGGCGGACTACGGCCTGCGGGTCCGGGGGTTCTCCGAGCACCTGTGGATCTACGTCGTGCTGTACCTGCTCGTGCTGCCGCTGGTCGTGCTGGTCTCGTTCCAGCCGGAGTTCAAGGACTACTACCCGTTCCTCAAGCACACCCCGCGGACGATCTGGAACTGGCGCACGCTGCTGACCTGGGAGCTGCTCTACGCGGGGCAGTTCCTGGCGCTGGAGTTCTTCTTCCGCGGCTTCCTGCTGCAGTCCCTGCGCCGGCACCTCGGGGTTTACGCGATCTTCGCGGCGGTGGTGCCGTACTGCATGATCCACTACGGCAAGCCGTTCCTCGAGGCCAACGCGGCGATCGTGGCGGGGATCGTGCTGGGCACGCTGGCCCTGCGCACCCGCTCGATCTGGTGCGGGTTCCTGGTCCACGTCTCGGTGGCCCTGACGATGGACCTCGCCGCGCTGCTGCAGCGCAACGACCTGCCCCAGTCGTGGTAGCGGTGCGGCTTGCCAAGCCCCGCCGCACCGGCTAGTTTGCGGTCGAGCGGAGTGGCCGATGAAGCCTCGACGGACAACGACCGGCGCGGGACCGGATCCGGGCGGCCG
>CAZMRP010000015.1:0-21758 GCA_964568275.1 uncultured Myxococcales bacterium | reverse complement strand
AAGAAGTAGGGCGAGGTGGGAGGCCTCCGGCGGTCGGGAGGGGGGGCGCTGCACGGCCCCCTTGACGACGGGGGCCGGGTCTGATAGAAACCCCCGCCCCTGTCGGGGGTTGCGTCGACAGGGGCGTGGAACCTCGCCGCGGAGGCTGGAAGGCGCCGGGCGCGGAGGCCGGCGTGGTTTCCCGGAGTTGCGGGACGCCGGGCGGCTCGCGGGAAAGCGGGCGGTCGTGGCGGCGGGTTCCGCAGGTGAAGGAGAGCGGGCATCATGGTGAAGCGAGCGATCAGCAGGTTCGTCCGGGTGACGCCCCGGAAGGCCCGCACGGTGGTCGGCGCGATTCGCGGCCGGACGGTCCGCGAGGCGTTGCAGATCCTGCGGTTCGTGCAGAAGGACGCGGCCGGTCCGGTCCTCAAGTGCCTGGAGAGCGCGCTGGCGAACTCCAAGGTGGCGGACGCGACGGTCGACGTCGACAAGCTGGTGGTCTCGCGCGTCGTGGTGCAGGAGGGCCCGAAGTTCCTCAAGCGCTGGCGGATGCGGGCCCACGGCCGGGCCACGATGATCGTCAAGCGCATGAGCCACATCGAGATCGTGCTCGGAGAGGAAGGGTAGTCGCCGTGGGACAGAAGGTCCATCCGTTCGGCTTGCGTCTCGGGATCACCCGCACCTGGTCCTCGATCTGGTTCAGCGAGCGCAACTACGCGCGCTGGCTGCACGAGGACCTGCACCTCAAGCGGCGGATCAAGCAGGAGCTGTTCAACGCCGGTGTGGCGGCGGTGGAGGTCAAGCGGACCCCGTCGCGGATCGACGTCGTCGTGCACACCTCGCGGCCCGGCTTCGCCATCGGCAAGAAGGGCGAGCGGATCGACGAGCTGAAGAAGCAGCTGCGGGCCTTCACCGACAAGGAGGTCTACGTCGACATCCAGGAGGTGCGCAAGGCGGAGACGAACGCGCAGCTGGTGGCGGAGAACGTCGCCACGCAGCTCGAGCGCCGGGTGGCGTTCCGCCGCGCGATGAAGAAGGCGCTGTTCACGTCGATGCGCTTCGGCGCCCTGGGCTTCCGCATCGTCGTGTCGGGGCGGCTGGGCGGCGCGGAGATGTCGCGCCAGGAGAAGTACCGCGAGGGGCGGGTGCCGCTGCACACGCTGCGCGCGAACATCGACTACGGCTTCGCCCAGGCCCGGACGACCTACGGCATCATCGGCGTCAAGGTCTGGATCTACCTCGGCGACGTGGTCCCCAAGAAGGTCCGCCGGCTGGCGCGCTAGGGAAGGAGACGGGCCGTGCTGAGTCCCGCGAAGGTCAAGTTCCGCAAGCAGCAGAGGGGCAAGATGAGGGGCCTGTCCAAGGGCGGCTGCCACGTCGACTTCGGCGACTACGGCCTGCAGCTCCTGGCCTGCGGCTGGATCACGGCGCGGCAGATCGAGGCGGGGCGCGTGGCGATCATGCGTCACGTGCGCCGCGCCGGCAAGCTGTGGATCCGCATCTTCCCCGACAAGCCGATCGGCAAGAAGCCCACCGAGACCCGCATGGGCAAGGGCAAGAGCGTGCCCGAGGAATGGGTGGCGGTGGTGCGGCCGGGGCGCATGATGTACGAGCTGGGCGGGGTGCCCGAGAGCGTGGCCCGCCAGGCCTTCACGCTGGCGGCGCACAAGCTGCCCGTGCGCAGCCGGTTCGTGCGCCGGGAGGTGCTGTGATGCGCGCCAAGGAGATCCGGGAGCGTTCGGAGCAGGAGCTCCGGGAGTTGGAGTCGCGGCTGACCCGCGACCTGTTCCAGCTCCGGTTCCGCAACTTCACCAATCGGCTGGACGACACGAGCCAGGTGGCCAAGCTGCGCCGCGACCTGGCGCGGGTCAAGACGATCCGCCGCCAGCACGCCCTCGGCGTGCCCGCCGCGGCAGACAAGGAACCGTCATGAGCGAGGAGCGCAAGAGCGGCCGGCGTCGCCTGGTGGGCGTGGTGGCCAGCGACAAGATGATGAAGACCGTGACCGTGGTCGTCACGCGTCGGGTGCAGGACCCGTTGTACCGCAAGTACGTGAGCCGGATGTCGCGCTTCAAGGCCCACGACGCGCGCAGCGAGGCCCACACGGGCGACACCGTGGAGATCGAGGAGCATCGGCCGCTGTCGGCGACGAAACGCTGGAAGGTGATCCGCGTGCTCCGGCGCGCCACCGTCTAGGGCGGGAGTCGCGGGAGCGGGAGGACCGCGCCGGGCCGCGGCGGTGCCGTGGACCCGGGCGGGGAGTGAAGGGACCGAGCGATGATCCAGCAGGAAACGATTCTCGAGGTGGCCGACAACTCGGGTGCGTGCAAGGTCAAGTGCATCAAGGTGCTCGGTGGGACCCGGCGGCGCTATGCTTCGGTGGGCGACATCATCGTCGTCGCCGTCCGCGAGGCGCTGCCCAACTCGAAGGTCAAGAAGGGCTCCGTGATGCGCGCCGTGGTGGTGCGCACGGCCAAGGAGGTCGGCCGCGCGGACGGTTCGTACCTCCGTTTCGACAACAACTCGGCCGTGCTCGTCAGCGGCAAGAACGAGCCGGTGGGGACGCGGATCTTCGGGCCCGTGGCGCGCGAGTTGCGCGCCAAGGGCTTCCTGAAGATCGTCTCGCTCGCCCCCGAGGTGCTGTAGGAGGCGCGCGATGCACGTCAAGAAGGGCGACCTGGTGGTGGTGATTTCCGGCAAGGGCCGCGGCAAGACCGGCAAGGTCAAGCGCGTGATGCGGGCCGAGAACCGCGTGATCGTCGAGGGCGTCAACCTGGTGAAGAAGCACCAGCGTCCCACGCGGCAGAACCCCTCGGGCGGCATCGTCGAGATGGAGGCCCCGGTCCACGCCTCGAACGTGCTGCTGCTCGACGGCAAGACCAACCGGCCGACGCGCATCAAGTACGGGACGAACAAGGACGGCAAGAAGGTCCGGATGGCGGTCAAGACGGGCACGGTTTTCGACTGATCCCGACGACGGGAGCGGAGTGCGGCGATGGCCCAGGAATCTGACAGCAAGGTCGCGGCCCCCAAGGCCGACAAGCCCGCCAAGGCGCCCAAGGACAAGCCGTCCAAGGACGGCGCGGCCGCCGGCGGCAAGGGCAAGCCGGGCAAGGGCGCGGCCCCGGCCGAGAAGAAGGGCAAGCCGGCCCGGCAGCCCAAGGTCAAGGTCAACCCGCGGTTGCGCGAGCTCTACCATCGCGAGGCGGTGCCGGCCCTGATCAAGGAGTTCGCCTACAAGAACGCGATGCAGGTCCCCCGCCTGCGCAAGATCGTGCTCAACATGGGCCTCGGCGAGGCGACCCAGAACGTCAAGGTCATCGACGCCGCGGTCGTCGAGCTGACCGCGATTGCCGGCCAGAAGCCGGTGATCACGCGGGCCCGGAAGTCGATCTCGACCTTCAAGCTGCGCGCCGGGCACCCGATCGGCGTGACGGTCACGCTGCGCCGCGAGGTGATGTGGGAGTTCCTCGATCGCTTCCTCAGCCTGGCCCTGCCGCGCACCCGCGACTTCAAGGGGATCTCGGGCAAGCAGTTCGACGGCAAGGGGAACTTCACGATGGGCGTGCGCGAGCAGATCATCTTCCCCGAGATCGACTACGACAAGATCGACAAGGTCAAGGGTCTCAACGTGACGATGTGCACGTCGGCCCGGACGGACCGCGAAGGCCGTGCGCTCCTGGCACGCCTGGGGTTCCCGTTCCGCGCCGAAGGAGGCAAGTGAGCCGTGGCCCGCAGTCAAGCCTTCGCCAAGCTGATCCGCAAGCCGAAGTTCAAGGTGCGCCATCACAGTCGCTGCCCGGTGTGCGGACGGCCCCGCGGTTTCTACCGCAAGTTCAACCTGTGCCGGATCTGTCTGCGTCTGCTGGCGTCGCGCGGCGACCTGCCGGGCGTGGTCAAGGCGAGCTGGTGATGTCATGACGAGCGACCCGATTGCCGATCTGTTGACCCGGGTGATGAACGGCCATCGTGCCCGCCACGCCAACGTCCACGCCCCCTACTCGCGGCTCAAGGAGGCGGTCTGCGGCGTGCTGCGCAGCGAGGGCTACATCCGCGACTTCGAGAAGACCACGGTGGCCGGTCATCCGGCGCTGCTGGTGACGCTGGCCTACGACGCCGGGCGCAAGCCGGCGATCCTGGGCCTGCGGCGCATCTCGCGGCCCGGCCGGCGCGTGTACGTCGGCGCCGACGAGCTGCCCAAGGTGCGCAGCGGACTGGGTGTCGCCGTGCTCACCACGCCCAAGGGCGTGATGAGCGACGGGGAGGCGCGCAAGCAGCGCCTCGGCGGCGAGCTGTTGTGCGAGATCTGGTAGACCGGCCGCACGGCGGACGGTCGCGGGACGGAGAGTCGAGCCATGGCGCAGTCGAGAATCGGTAAGCGGCCCGTCGACCTGCCCGGCGGGGTGACGGTGACCTGGAAGGAGGGCCTGCTCGCGGTCAAGGGACCGAAGGGCGAGCTCCAGCAGAAGATCCCCGCGGGGGTCACGGTGACCGTCGAGGCCAAGCGGGCGCACGTCGTCGCCGCCGACACGCTCGGACGCGGCCAGAAGCCCTGTCACGGCCTGGTGCGCTCGCTGTTGGCCAACATGGTCCGCGGCGTCACCGAGGGCTACGAGAAGAAGCTCCAGATCCAGGGCGTCGGCTACTCGTTCCGGCTGGCGGACAACAACGCCGTGGGCTTCAAGGGCGTGTTCTCGTTCGACCGACCGTTCCGGCTCCCGGCCACGGTCAAGGCCGAGCTGAGCGACAAGGACACGGTGCTGACCCTGCGCTCCATCGACAAGGACGCGCTGGGACGCACGGCCAAGGACATCCGCGGGCTGGCCCCGGCCGATCGGTACAAGGGCAAGGGCGTGCGCTTCTTCGGGGAGCAGATCACGCTCAAGGCGCGCAAGGGCGCGAAGTAGCGAGCGACGACTCCTTCGGCGCCTCCTATCTGCGGCGGCGCCCGGAGAAGGAGGAGGGACGGAGATGATGGATCGGCACGAAGCGCGGGAGCGGCGACACGTCCGCATCCGCAAGCACCTCGAGGGCACGACCGAGCGGCCGCGGCTGGCGGTGTTCCGCAGTGCGAGGCACATCTACGCCCAGGTCGTCGACGATCGGACCGGCCGCACGCTGGTCCACGCCTCGAGCTGCGAGAAGGAGCTGCGCGAGCTGCGGGCCGCCGCGACGAAGAAGCGCGGCATCGCGGAGGCGGTGGGCAAGCTGGTGGCCCAGCGCTGCGTGGTGCAGGGCGTGAAGCAGGTCGCGTTCGACCGCGGCGGGTTCCGCTATCACGGTCGGGTGGCGGCGTTGGCCAAGGGTGCGCGCGAAGGTGGTCTTTCGTTCTAGGCGGTCGCGGCGTCGCGGCCCGGGCGGGTCGTGACGGACGCGGGCGCCGAGCGAGGTGTGGTCGTGGCTGCTGATGCTCGTGATAACCGTGGTGACGTCCAGGCCGAGGAACTGCCGAGCCGCGTGGTCTCGGTGAACCGTGTGGCCAAGGTCGTCAAGGGCGGCCGTCGCTTCTCGTTCTCGGCGATCGTCGTCGTGGGCGACGGCAACGGCTCGGTCGGCGTCGCGCTGGGCAAGGCCCGCGAGGTCCCCGAGGCGATCCGCAAGGGGACGGAGCGGGCCCGCAAGAGTCTGGTCAAGGTGCCGCTGGTCGGACCGACGATCCCCCACGAGGTGACCGGCGTGTTCGGCTCCGCCCGCGTCCTGCTCCGGCCGGCCGGGCCGGGGACGGGCGTCATCGCCGGCGGCGCGGTGCGGGCCATCGTCGAGTCCTGCGGGATCAAGGACGTGCTCACCAAGTCGCTCGGCTCGTCCAATCCCCACAACGTCGTCCGGGCCACGCTCGTCGGGCTGCAGATGCTGGAGGACGCCGACGCCGTGCAGCGGCGGCGCAGCCGGCCCGACGCGGCCGACGCGGCGGTGCCCGCCACCGACGGGGAGGCGTCGTCATGAGCGCTGCTCCGAAGCTGCGGGTGACCCAGATTCACTCCACCATCGCGCGGGACAAGCGCCAGGCGCTGGTCCTGCGGGGACTCGGGCTGCGGCATCTGCACCACGAGATCGTGGTGCCCAACACGCCCGCGTTCCGCGGGATGATCCGCAAGGTGCTGCACCTGGTGAAAGTCGAGGAGTGCAATGGCTGACGTGTTGAGCCGGTTGCAGCCGCCGGCGGGGTCGCGGGCCAGCGGCCCGAAGCGCCTCGGCCGGGGCATCGGCAGCGGCCTGGGCAAGACCTGCGGGCGCGGGACCAAGGGCGACCGGGCGCGCGGCGGCTCGCCGCGGGCCGGGTTCGAGGGCGGGCAGATGCCGTTGTACCGGCGGACCCCCAAGCGCGGCTTCACCTCGCCGCGCGGCATCCGCTACAACGTGGTCAACCTGCGCGAGCTCGCGCGCTTCGACGCCGGGGCGACCGTCGATCCGGAGGCGCTGCGCGCCGCCCGGATCGTCCGGCGCACCGGCCCCGTGAAGATCCTCGGCCGCGGGACGCTCGACCGCGCCCTGACGGTGAAGGCCCACGCCTTCTCCGAGACGGCGCGCGAGGCGATCGCGAAGGCGGGCGGCACGATCGAGCGGCTGATGGGGCCGCGCAAGCCGCGCGAGGCAGCACCGGCCGAAGCGCCGGCGGCGGAAGGGAAGGCGCAGGGCTGACGACCCCCGACGGCGGGTCGTCGGTCTCGAGCCGAATGCTCGGAGCTAGGAGCCCAACGTGAGCGGATTCGCGAACATCGGCAAGATCCCCGAGCTGCGACGACGGCTGCTGTTCACCATCGCCCTGCTCGCCGTGTATCGCATCGGCATCTTCGTCTCGGTGCCCGGCGCCGACCACACCGTGATGAAGGAGTACCTGAGCCAGAGCGGCGGCATGTTCCTGGGCATGTTCAACATGTTCTCGGGCGGCGCCCTCGAGCAGCTGTCGATCTTCGCCCTCGGCATCATGCCCTACGTCTCCGCCTCGATCATCCTGTCGATCCTGGCGGTGATCGTCCCCTCCCTGCGCGCCTTGCAGAAGGAAGGGGAGATGGGCCAGCGCAAGATCAACCAGTACACGCGCTACGGCACCATCGTCCTCTCCGCGATCCAGGGCCTGGCGATGGCCTTCGCCTTCGAGGGGATGGTCTCGAACGCCGGCGTGCGGGTCGTGACCGAGCCGGGCTGGGGCTTCCGACTGATGGCGGTGGTCTGCCTGACCACCGGCACCGCGTTCATCATGTGGCTCGGCGAGCAGATCACCGAGCGGGGGATCGGCAACGGCATCTCGCTGATCATCTTCGCCGGCATCGTCGCGCGGCTCCCGGCCGCGGTCGGCTTGACCTGGCAGCAGGTGACGGTGGGCGAGATCGCCCCGCTGCTGCTGCTCGGCCTGGCGGTGCTGATCGTCGTCACCGTGGCGGTGATCATCTTCTTCGAGCGGGCGCAGCGCCGGATCACGGTGCAGTACCCGCGGCGCACGGTGGGGCGACGGGTGTTCGGCGGCCAGAGCACGCACCTGCCGCTGCGCGTCAACCAGTCGGGCGTCATCCCGCCGATCTTCGCCTCCTCGATCCTGATGTTCCCGGGCACCCTGGCGAACCTCGGCATCCCCCTGATGGACGACCTCGCCGCCGCGCTCAACCGCTCCGGCTGGGTCTACAACACGATCTACGTCGCCGGGATCATCTTCTTCTGCTTCTTCTACACCGCGGTCACCTTCCGCCCGGACGACGTGGCCGACAACCTCAAGAAGCAGGGGGCGTTCATTCCGGGCATCCGGCCGGGGCGGAAGACCGCCGAGTACATCGACCGCGTGATGAGCCGCATCACCTTCGGCGGCGCGCTGTACGTCTCCGCGGTCTGCCTGCTGCCGACGTTCCTGATCCGGGAGTACAACGTGCCGTTCTACTTCGGCGGCACGAGCCTGATGATCGTCGTGGGCGTGGCGCTGGACACGGTGCAACAGATCGAATCGCACATGATCACGCGCCATTATGACGGGTTCACCGGACCGCGCGGGCCGCGCATTCGCGGTCGCAGCTCGCGGGGTTGACCGGGGCGAAGGAGGCGGGAGGACGCGATGCACGACCTGATCCTCTTGGGCCCCCCCGGGGCGGGGAAGGGCACGCAGGCGCGCTGGATCGTCGAGGCGCTGGGGATCCCGCAGATCTCCACGGGCGACATGCTGCGCGCCGCGCGCAAGGCCGGCACGCCGCTCGGCAAGCAGGCCGACGCCTTCATGACGGCCGGCAAGCTGGTGCCCGACGAGGTGGTGGTGGGGCTGGTGGCCGAGCGGTTGCGCGAGGCGGACTGCGTCCCGGGCTTCCTGCTCGACGGCTTCCCGCGCACGATCCCCCAGGCCGAGGCGCTCGGGGAGGAGCTGGCCCGGCACGGGCGGAAGATCGGCACGGTGGTGGCGATCGAGGTGCCGGACGAGGCGCTGGTGCGGCGGCTGTCGGGCCGGCGGACCTGCACCGCCTGCAACCGCATCTGGCAGCTCGAGTTCGACCCCCCGCCGACGGCCGACAAGTGCGCCTGCGGCGGGGCGTTGCTGCAGCGCGACGACGACAAGGAACAGACGATCCGCAACCGGCTGCGCGTGTACCACGAGCAGACCTCGCCGTTGTTCGCGTACTACGAGCGGCTGGGGGTGTTGCGGCGGGTGGACGGTGCGAGCGCGCCGGACGTGGTCCGGCGGCGCGTGGCGGAGGTGGTCGGGAGCCGGTGAGCCCCGGGGAAACCGGCACGATCGTGCGGGGGCGGGTCGCCGCGGTGCTGCCGCGGGGCCTGTTCGCGGTGCGGACGGACCGGGGGGAGCTGGTGGCCGGGCTGGGTCGCGAGGCGGCCCACGTGGTGCGGGTGAAGCCGGGAGACGTCGTCGAGGTGCGACTCTCCCCGCGGGATCCGACGCGCGGACGGATCGTGGGCGTGGTGACGCCGGGCGAGCCGCCGCGGAAGGAAGACGGGCGATGAAGGTCAAACCGAGCGTCAAGAAGATCTGCGACAAGTGCAAGTGCATCCGGCGTCGCGGCGTCGTGCGGGTGATCTGCAAGAAGAACCCGCGGCACAAGCAGCGCCAGGGCTAGGAGAGGAACGATGGCACGCATTGCCGGTGTGGACCTGCCGCGGCGCAAGCAGATCTCGATCTCCTTGCGCTATCTCTACGGCATCGGGGCGACGCTCGCGGAGCGGATCTGCGATCGCGCGGGGGTGCCGCGGAACAAGAAGACCGAGGAGCTCAACGAGAACGAGGTCAAGCGGATCCGCGAGATCATCGACGCGGAGTACAAGGTCGAGGGCGATCTGCGGCGCGAGGTGGCGATGAACATCAAGCGCCTGATGGACCTGGGCTGCTACCGCGGGCTCCGGCACCGGCGCGGTCTGCCGGTGCGCGGCCAGCGGACGCACACCAACGCGCGAACGCGCAAAGGCCCGCGGCGCGGCATCATGAAGCGGAAGTAGTCCGCACGGAGGACCAACGGCATGGCTCGTCGATCGGCGAAGGGAAAAGGCGGGGTCAAGGCGCCTGCACACGGCATCGCGCACGTCCACGCCTCGTTCAACAACACGATGATCACGATCACCGACGTCGACGGCAACACCGTCGCTTGGTGTTCGGCCGGCAGTCGCGGGTTCAAGGGTTCGCGCAAGTCGACCCCGTTCGCGGCGCAGGTCGCCGCGGGCGACGCCGCCAAGCGCGCCTCCACGCTCGGGATGCGCAGCTGCGCGGTGATGATCGCCGGGCCCGGCTCGGGCCGCGAGTCCGCGCTGCGGGCGATCCAGGGCGCCGGGCTCCGCATCACCCTGATCCGCGACGTCACGCCGATCCCGCACAACGGCTGCCGTCCGCCCAAGCGCAGGAGGGTCTGAGTCATGGCCAGGATGATCGGGCCGGTCTGTCGGCTCTGCCGCCGCGAAGGCGCCAAGCTGTACCTCAAGGGCGACCGCTGCTTCGCCAGCGAGAAGTGCGCCTTCGACCGCCGCCCCTATCCCCCGGGGCAGCACGGCAAGGGACGCATCAAGGTCTCCGAGTACGCCAAGCGGCTGCGCGAGAAGCAGAAGGTCCGCCGCGTCTACGGGATCCTCGAGGCGCAGTTCCGCCGCTACTTCGCCCAGGCCTCGGCCAAGAAGGGCGTCACGGGCGAGACGCTGCTCCAGTTGCTGGAGTCGCGGCTCGACAACGTGATCTTCCGCATGGGCCTGGCCGTCACCCGCGCCGACGCCCGGCAACTCGTGCGCCACAACCACGTGCGGGTCAACGGCCGCCGCGTCAACATCCCCTCGTTCAGCGTGAAGGCCGGCTCGACCGTCGCGCTGACCACCAAGTCCCTGGAGATCACGCGCGTGCAGCAGGCGATGGAGGCCGCGAAGTCGCGCGACCGCGCGCCCTGGATCGAGATGGCTCCGGACGGCCGCTCGGGCGTGTACAAGGCCGCACCCGCGCGCAGCGAACTCGAGGCGATCCAACCGGTCGAAATCGACGAACAGCTGGTCGTCGAATTCTACTCGCGGTAGCAGGGGAGGGAGGATGTCGAACGTGGACTCCTTGAACTGGCGCGATCTGATCCGGCCCAAGCGGCTCGAGACCGACGGCGACTCGCTGTCGGCGACCTACGGCAAGTTCGTCTGCGAGCCGCTGGAGCGCGGCTACGGCCTGACGATCGGCAACGCCCTGCGCCGCATCCTGCTCTCCTCGCTGCGCGGCGCGGCGATCACCTCGGTCAAGATCGACAACGTGCACCACGAGTTCACGTCGATCCCCGAGGTGGCCGAGGACGTCACCGACCTGGTGCTCAACCTCAAGGGCGTGATCGTCCGCTCGACGCTCAACCGCCCCCAGTCCATCCGCATCGACAAGAAGGGGCCGGCCAAGCTCCTCGCCGGCGACCTGCCCCAGAGCGAGACGCTCAAGGTGCTCAACCCCGACCATCACCTGGCCACGATCGCCAAGGGCGGCCGGATCTCGATGGAGATCACGGTCGGCGCCGGCCGCGGCTACCAGGCCGCCGACCGCGCCAAGGCCGGCGGGGACGTGATCGGCGTGATCCCGATCGACGCCCTGTTCAGCCCCGTCCGCAAGGTCAACTACCTCGTGACCAACGCCCGCGTCGGCCAGATCACCGACTACGACAAGCTGACCCTCGAGATCTGGACCAACGGCACGGTCTCGCCGACCGACGCGCTGGCCTACGCCGCCAAGATCCTCAAGGAGCACATGACGATCTTCATCACCTTCGAGGAAGGTGAGGAGACCTTCGCGGCCGAGGAGGAGGCGACGGCGCCGGTCAACGAGAACCTGTTCCGCCCCGTCTCCGAGCTCGAGCTCTCCGTCCGCGCCTCGAACTGCCTCCAGAACGCCTCGATCACCTTCATCGGCGAGCTGGTGCAGAAGACCGAGGCCGAGATGCTCCGCACCAAGAACTTCGGCCGCAAGAGCCTCAAGGAGATCAAGGAGATCCTGGCCGGGATGGGGCTCGGGCTCGGGATGCGCATCGACAACTGGCCCCAGCTCCTCGCCCGCTGGCAGCAACTCCAGCAGGGCAAGTAGGCGGGCCCACCGGAGGACCCCACCATGCGCCACCGCAAATTCGGTCGCAAGCTCGGCAGGAACACCGCCCATCTGCGCGCGCTGTTCCGCAACATGGCCGCCTCGCTCGTGCTGCACGGCCGCATCGAGACCACGCTCGCCAAGGCCAAGGAGCTGCGGACGTTCGTCGAGCCGCTGATCACCAAATCGATCCATCTGCACCGGGCGCTGCCCGCCGGCTCCCGCAAGCCGACGGCCGAGCAGCAGGAGCGCGGCCTGCATCTGCGCCGCCTGATCGCCGCCCGCCTCCCGCAGGGCGCCACGATGAAGGGCGAGGACGGCGACCGGATGCTCAACCGCCGCGAGCTCGTGACCTACCTGCTCGAGGAGATCGCGCCGCGCTACCTCAAGCGCCCCGGCGGCTACACCCGCATCCGCCGCCTCGGCTTCCGCAAGGGCGACAACGCCCCGATGGTGATCCTGGAGCTGGTGCCCGGCGATGCCGTCAAGAGCGCCGCCGAGGCCCCGAAGGCCGGGACCCCCGAGAAGAAGAAGCGCGCCAGCTTCTTCCGCCGCGGCAAGGCCGAGGCCGCCGCCGAGGACGAGAAGCGCGAGGCCAGGCCGGCGCCGAAGCCGGCCCGGGCGGCCAAGCCGGCCGCGCCGAAGGTCGAGAAGAAGGTCGAGCGCAAGGCCACCAAGAAGGGCGGCTAGCCGCTCCCCGCCGCCTGCCCCGGCCCGCGCGGGCGTCCCGACCCTCGCCCGCTTCCCGCGCCGCACTCCGAGGAACACCACGGCGCGGTCCACGTCGTGAACCGACCGACGACGGCGACCGCGTCCACGACGACGGGCACGAGTGCCCTCGCGCTCGCTGCGCCGACCCGGTGTTCAACGCCTCCCGCCTGTGCTTTGCTCGGGGCGCAGGAGGAGCCGATGGACGACCAACGGGTGACCGTGACCTACTACGCGGAGCCGGGTCCGCAGCACACCGAGGCGACGCTCGCCGCCGCCCGCCGCCGCGCCGAGGAGCTCGGGCTGACGCGCGTGGTGGTCGCCACCGACACCGGGAAGACCGCGCGGGCCGCGCGGGCCGCCCTCGGCGCGCCGTTCGGCGTCGTCGCGGTCAGCAACCCGCCCGGCGTGGCCCTGCCGCTCGGCAAGCTCCACGACTACCTGCCCCGGTTCCGCGAGCACCGGGAGGCGCTCGCGCGGCAGGGCGTCGTCAAGGTCCCGTGCAGCCTGACCGCCGACCAGGCGGCCGAGCTGCAGCAGGCGGGTTTGACGGTGCTGCGGGTCGACTGGAAGGCGATCCAGGCCTTCACCCGCATGGACCTGCGCTCGATGGAGCGGATCGGCGTCGGCGTCCGCGTGGCCGTCTGCTGCGCCCTGACCGCCGTGCTGGCCAAGGCGGTGCCCGCGGGCGAGGACGTGATCGGGCTGGCCGGCACCGGGTTCGGCGGCGGCGGTGCCGATACCGCCGTCGTGGTCCGCACCGCGCCCGCCTGGCGCGACTGGCGCGTGCTCGAGACGATCGCGCGGCCGCGCGAAAGCCCGCCGTCGGAGGGCGGCTGAGCGCGCAGCGGGAGCGGGCGGCGGCGGACGGGTCGGCGTGGACGGCCGCACCCGATCGGCGGTAACGTCTGCCGGCGCCGTCGCCGGCAGGGGGCGGCCCGTGGAGGACGCGATGATGCAGCAGCGGGTGAAGATCGTCGGTACGCTGGGCCCGGCCAGCTCGACGCCCGAGGTGATCGCCGAGCTGATCCGTGCGGGCCTGGACGTCGTGCGCCTGAACTTCTCGCACGGCACGCACGAGGACCATCGCCGGGTCTACCGGATCGTGAGGGAGCAGGCCGAGGCGGCGGGCCAGTACGTGGCCGTGCTGGCGGACCTCTGCGGGCCGAAGATCCGCGTCGGCTCCATGGAGGGCGGCGCGGTCGAGCTGGTGCCCGGCCGGCCGATCGCGATCACGACCCAGGGCGTCGTCGGCACCGCGGCCCGCGTCTCGACCTCCTACGCCGACCTGCCCAAGGACGCCCGGCCCGGCACCCGCATCCTGCTCGACGACGGGCTGCTCGAGCTGGTCGTCCGGGAGGTGGCCGGGGACGAGGTGCGCTGCGAGGTCGTCGTCGGCGGCACGCTCAAGAACAACAAGGGGTTCAACCTCCCCGGCACGCCGCTCTCGACGCCGGCGCTGACGGAGAAGGACCGCACGGACCTGCTGTTCGCGCGCGAGCTCGGGGTCGACTACTTCGCGCTCTCGTTCGTGCAGCGCGCGGAGGACGTGGCGCAGGCGAAGCAGCTGGCCGGCGACATCCCCGTGATCGCGAAGATCGAGAAGCCCGACGCGGTGGAGCAGCTGGAGCAGATCCTCGCCGTGGCCGACGGCGTGATGGTCGCCCGGGGGGACCTCGGCGTCGAAGCCGGTGCGGAGAAGGTGCCGCTGATCCAGAAGCGGATCATCCGCCTGGCCGCCGAGCGGGGGCTGCCGGTGATCGTCGCCACCCAGATGCTCGACTCGATGATCCACAACCCCCGGCCGACGCGCGCCGAGGTTTCGGACGTGGCCAACGCGGTCCTCGACGGGACCGACGCGGTCATGCTGTCCGGCGAGACCGCCAGCGGCAAGTACCCCGTGGAGGCGGTGCGCACCATGGCGTCGGTGATCGAGGAGGTCGAGAAGAGCGCGCTGTTCGAGAACGCGGCCCGGCCGATCCGCCTCAAGGAGTACAGCTTCTCCAACGCCATCGCGCGCGCCGCGGTGACCGCCGCCGAGGACCTCGGGCTCAAGGCGTTCGCCGTCTACTCCGAGACCGGGCACTCCGCCGCGCTGGTCAGCGCGTGCCGCCCGCGGGCCTGGATCGCCGCGTTCTCCCGCCACCCCGGCGTGCTGCGGCGGCTCGCGCTGCGTTGGGGCGTCCGGCCGCTCCACGCCGACTGGGTCGAGGGGGTGTCCGGCGTGGTGTCGCAGGCGGAGCGGGAGCTGCTCGCCAAGGGTTGGGTCCGGCCCGGTGACGACATCGCGGTGACGTTCGGCATGCAGGACATGACCGGGCCCGGGCGGACCGACGTCCTCAAGCTCTGGCGCATCCGCGGCTGAGCGGCCGACCTCCCCGGCGTCCCCCCGAGGTCGTGCCCCACGGCACGCGCGCCTCGGCGGGTTCCGCAGCGACGCCGGGGAGCCCACCGGCAGCTCGAGGGAGGAACGGCATGGCGACGCAGTTCTGTCCGGCCTGCGGCCGGGAAGCGCCCGACGACCGGACGACCTGCCCGGTCTGCGGCGCGAATCTCTCGGCCGACGAGCAGGCGTCGGCCGCGGCCCGGACCGCCCCGTTCCGCTGGCCGACCGTCGGGTTGTGCCTGGCGGCGATCGCCGTGCCGCTGCTGCTGTCGCACCTGGTGCCGGCGTTGCGGCCGCTGGCGTTCCGCCCGCAGCCCGAGTTGTTCGCGCGGGGCGGGATGCCGCTGTCGGACCGGGACGCGCAGTCCCTGGCGGAGCTGTCGCGCGAGCTGTCGATGCCGCAGGCGGAGCTGTTCGCCCGGGTCGCGCTGCAGGTCGACATCGACCGCGGTCCGGTGGCGCGGGGCGGCCTCGCGCGCCTGGCCTGGCCCGCGCTGTTCTTCGCCGCCGGCGGTCTGGTCGCCGCGCTGGCCTTCCGGCGGCGCGCGTTTCGCGAGGTGGCCGTGGCGGCCGGCGTCGCCGCCGCCCTGCAGCTCGTGCTGTGGGCCCACGGCCTGGAGTGGAGGCTCGGCCTGCTTGGCGCCGACACGCTGTGGATCGTCACGCCCCAGAGCATCAACGCCATGCCCTCGGGACTCGGCGCCGCGGTGCTGCTGTCGGCGTTCTGGCTGCTGGCGGTGGGGTCCGCGACCGGCGCCGCCGGGGCCCTCGAGCGGGCGACGGGGCAGGCGACCTGCCCGACGTGCGGCGAGCGGTTCGGGGCGCGACCGATGCCGGCAGCCTGCCCGCACTGCCGCGTGACGGTCGACCGCGGTCGCGTCCGGTGGCGCTGGGTGGCCGCGGGCGTCGCCGGCACGACGTTCGTCTTCTCGCTGCTGCTCGGCCTGGGCGGTCCGGCGCTCGGGTTCTGGGACCGCTGCTCGTCGGACGAGCTGTCGGAAACCTGCCGCCAGGCGCGGCGCGAGGTTCGCGGTGCGGAGCCGGGCGGGACCTCGTGGCGCGGGTTCCAGCAGCAGGCGGGGGACGGAGGCCGCGAACGACGCTACGAGGTGGTGGTGTTCCACCCGTGGAAGTACGTGCTGTGGACCGCGGCGGCGTTCTTCCCGGCCCCGTTCCTGCTCGGTTGGCGCCTGCGTCGCGCCGCGCTCGCCACGGCGGGCATCACCGTGCCGTGCGGCTGGTTCGCCGCGATGCTGACGGCCCTGCTGTTCTTCGGCCTGGGCGGCTTCCAGGGGGCGTTCTTCGAGTCGTTCCGGATCCACCTGCTGGCGTTGCTGGCCTGGGGCATCGTCGGCGCCGCCGGCGCCTACGCGGGGACCCAGCTCGGCGGGCCGGCGGTCCTGGACGACGTCGAGTCCGGTCCTGCGGCGTGAGGACGACGCGCCGCGCCGCGGGCCCCGCGGCCGGGGCGTCCCCGGCGGCCGCTGGACACGCGGCGCCGGGCGGTGGAGGATCGGGCCGCGGACACGGATCGATTCGGCGCGCGGCTCGTAGAAGCCGCCGGTCGGACCGCCGACCGCGGGGAGGCTGCCATGCGCGGAGGAAGACGGGTCATTCGCCGACACCCCGGGCTGCCGGACGTCCGGACGACGGCCGCCGTCCTGGCCCTGCTGGCCCTCGGCTGTTCCGGATCCCGCTCCGGACCGCGCACGGGCCCGGGGGAGGGCACGACCGCGAGCGACGCCGACGCGGCCGTCGCGGCCACGGGCGACGGCTCGTGGCACGAGGCGGCCCGCGGAGAGCTGGCGGTGGTGGAGCTCGAGCGGCGGCTGTACGAGCGCGCGGGCGACGAGCACTTCTTCGTGCGCGTGCGCGTGCGGAACCTCACCGACCGCCCCCTGGGCCTCGACCTGCGCGACTACTGGACCGTCGTCTATCCGAACCAGTGGGGCGCGCTGGCGACCGAGGGCCGCCAGACGATCGACGAGTCGCGGATGCCGGCGCGGGTGCTGGACGCCGCGCGCTGCGACGACCTGCGCCGCGGCTTCGCGGAGGGTACGCTCGCCGCGCTCCCGGCCGGGGGCGCGGCGGAGTACTACCGCGAGTTCAACGCCTCGGGACGCGCGGACGTGGACGCCCAGGCGGTGGAGCCGTTCCTGTACGTCAGCCTCGCCGGACAGACGCTGGTCACCGACGGCGAAAACAGCGAGAACCTCCCGCTCGAGTGGGGCCCCTCCGACGCCACGGCGAACACCGACCTGGTGCTGGCGGCGCCGGTGGCGTGGGCCGCGGTGCCCGACGGCGCGGAGGTCGTGGACTCCGGGCGCTCCTACGCCGTGCCGGGGCTCGACGCCGTCCCGGCCCTGTTGTCGCTGGTGCTGGCACTGCCGAGCCCGGCCGACGCGCGGTTCCTCAACGTGTCGCTCGCGGTCGCGGGCGACGCCTGGAACCTCACCGGCTGCGAGTCGAACCTCGCGGGTGCCTGCGACCGCACACGGTTCTGCCCGCTGGGCGGCGCCGAGCGGGCGGCGTACGCGCGGGCGGTGGACGCGGTCCGCGCCATGCCGCGCTGCGAGCCGCTCGGGTTCGACGACAGCTACTTCTCGGTGGAGCTGACGTTCGACGACCTGGTGCGCCGGACCTGGATGCCGCCCGGGTGGTTCCGGCTCGCGGGCGGGGACGGGCCGCCGCCGGCCGGCGCCGAGCCCTGCCTCGCCGAGCTGCACCTGGCCTGGTGGATCTACACCGCCTTCGATGCCTGCAGCCGGGCGCCCGGGCCCGCCGCGGCGCCGCGCTGCCACGAGTCCTGCTGCCCGCCGGAGCAGCGGGAGCCCGGGCCGGACGGCACCGTGGAGTGCTGCATGTGTGATGTCGAGCCGGCACCACGGTGATGGCATCGCGGGGCGCGGAGCAAGACATCGGGAGCGACCGAGGCCCGCGGGGGATCACGCCCGGACTTCCCCGCCCGTGCGCTGCCGTTCGCTGATTCTGCCGCGGCCCGAGGGGCAATCGTGCCGGTGCCGCGTCACACGCAATCCGGGTTGATGCGCGCGAGGTAGCAGCGATTACCGTCGGCCCAGAGCACGAACTCCTCGATCTCGCCCACCGTGCAGTTCCCGAACGCGGCGAGGTCGGTCTGGCGGACGCAGGATTCCACGGTCAGGACCTCGTAGACCCAGTCGCCGCAGGTGAAGGTCGCGCCCGGCCCGCCGAGCAGGGCGTTCAGCCACGAGCAGATGACGGCGACTTCGTCCTGCGTGAGCTCGCGCATCGGTCGATCGGGCGGGAGTCCGGTCGCGGTGCAGGCGAGGGGCTCGCCGCCGCAGACGAAGCCGAACCCCGGCGTGCAGTCGTCATCGCAGCCCCGATGGCCGTCGCACACCTCCTGCTCCGGCTGGACGAGGAGGTCGCCGCAGCGACCGGTGACGGCGCTGCAGTCGTCCGCGCAGTAGCCGGTCCACTCACCGACGCTCGGATCGCACGGTTCGATCGACTCCACGACGAGCCCGTCCCCGCAGGCCGGTGCGCACAGCGTGTCGATGCAGTTCCAGCCTTCCTCGATGACGCAGGCCGTGCTGCAGCCGTCGCCCCAGGTCGTGTTCCCGTCGTCGCAGCGTTCGCCCGGGTCGACGACCCCGTTCCCGCACAGGTCGTCTTCGCAGCCGAACTGGCCGGTCACGACGACGAGACCGACCAGCAGGACCGTCCGCATTCGGCTCATGGCGCCACCGTCCCCCGGCCGTTACCAGCCGGACCCGCATCGTCGCAGGATCAGACCGTTTGTTCCGACGGCGAAGACGTTGTTGGGACCGCTGCCCCACACCCCGTGCAGGATCTCGGTCGTGCCCGCGGGCAGCCTGGACCAGGCGCTCCCGCTCCAGAGATAGACGTCGCCGTGGTCCCCGACGACCAGGATGCGGTCGGTCCCGCTTCCCCAGACGCCGTACAGGGTGTTCGAGGTCGGTGATGTCATCGGTGTGATGGTGGAGCTGTTCGCGTGGAGTACCGTCCCCGAACTCCCGACGATGTACGTGTTGCCGAGCCCGACCGACCACACGCCGTGCAGTCCCTGGGCCACGGCCCAGGTGAGCGTCGACCAGCGGAGGCCGCTCAGGTGCAGGATCGTGGCGTTCAATCCCGGCGCGCGCCCGACGGCGTAGGCGCTGCCGGCCCGAGCGCCTCCGAGGCCCATCAGGTCCACGGTGGTCGGAGATGCGACGATGGCCCAGATCGAGTCGTCCCGGTGCAGCAGTCGGCCCCCGGTGCCCACGGCCCAGACGTCGGTGGGGCCGCTGCCCCAGATCGCGTTGAGCTGCACGTACGGCGCGGGCGACCACGACGAGCTCCAGCTCCTGCCGTCGAAGTGACGGATGCGCTCGCCGACCACGTAGACGTCGTCGTAGGTGCTGCCCCAGAGACCCCGCAAGTCCTCCGTCGTGCCGCTGACCATCGCCCGCCACCGCGTACCGTCGTAGCGGAGAATGGTCCCCGCGGAGCCGGCGACGAAAACGTCGTTCGCGCCGGTGCCCCAGACCGACCACAGGCTCTCGCTCGTGCCCGAGGTCATGACTTCCCATCCCGTCGCGCACGCACAGTCCTCGTCCACCACGGTGTCGCAGTCGTCGTCGCCGCCGTTGCACCGCTCGGGCGGCGCGACGCAGGCGGCGGCCGACGGCAGCTCGCACGTCGCCGAGCAGGTCGCGGTGCCCGGAGTCCCGCACGAGGTCGTGCAGTCGAGACGGGCGCCCTGCACGCAGGGGAAGCCCTCGTCGATCTCGTCGTCGCAGTCGTCGTCGCGGCCGTTGCAGGCCTCGTCCGGCGGTGCGCGCAACCAGGCGCACGCCGTGCAACTCTCGGTGCCCGTGGTTCCGCAGGACGTCGTGTAGTCCCGATCCGGATCGGAGTCGCACTCCTCGACGCCGCGGTGGAGGACGCCGTCGCCGCAAACGGCGGTGCGGCAGTCGTCGAGGCAATCGTCGGCGGGGTCGGTGTTGCCGTCGTCGCACTCCTCGACACCGCGGTGGAGGACGCCGTCGCCGCAGACGGCGGTGCGGCAGTCGTCGAGACAATCGTCGGCGGGGTCGGTGTTGCCGTCGTCGCACTCCTCGACGCCGCGGTGGAGGACGCCGTCGCCGCAGACGGCGGTGCGGCAGTCGTCGAGGCAATTGTCGGCGGGGTCGGTGTTGCCGTCGTCGCACTCCTCGCCCCAATCCGGTTCCAGCGAGCCGTTGCCGCAGCCCATCCCCGGGGGAAGCTCGAGGGCGACGCACCCGCCCTCGACGCACTGTTCCCCGTGCGGACACTCCATCAGATCGAGCCCGCAGGCACGTTCGAGCCGCACCTCGACGTCGAGGCCCCGGCCGGTTTCGAAGGCGACCCACGCTCGCTCCGTGGCGAGCAGCTGGCCGGCGAACCCCAGCCCATCGACCTTGAACTCGACCCACTCCTCGGAGGCGTCCCGTGGAGCGACCGCGAGGACCAGCGGGAAGGCGTGTCCGCCGAAGCCCACCGGGAGCAGATGCTCCGCCTGTGCCGGCGCGGCTCCGGGCCCGCCCACGCGCTGGAGGACGGAGACCGACCGGATGCGGAACCCCAGTTCGTCAGCCGTGACGTGGAGCCGGACGAGCGTTTCGGGCGGCGTGGAGTCGCACGAGGCGACAGCGGCGAACGCCGTCGCCGCGCCGAGCAGGATCACGGTGAGCGACAGCGTCTCCCGTCGCGGTTCCGGCCGCCGTTGCTGTTCCATCCGCTCCCCCGCCGCCGGCAACGGCTCCCATTATACCGGGCCCGTCCCGAGCGTCAAGTCGCAGACCCGGGGATCTCGTCCGTGTTTCGGCCGGTGGGAGGCGGCACACGGCAGGCGGCAGCTTCCCGCACATGTGGAGGAAGGGCGAGCCCGGTCCTCCTCCGTGCCGCGGGATGCCGGTCCCGCACCAGGGGCGCTGGCGCGTGGTTCGGTTCGCGGGAGCTACGACACGCGGCGGGCGGGGACCACGCGCTGGAGCAGCCAGGCCAGGACGAAGGCGCCGAGCGCGCCGCCGAGGCCGACGATGGCGGAGCCGAGGACGCCCATCAGCAGGTTGCCCGGGTTGACCGCCATCAGCAGGTAGATCACCGAGGCCGCCATCCCGCCCACCAGCATCGTGAGCCGGCTGCGCTCCTTGCGCTGGCGGTCCTCGAAGGCCTCGAGCAGCGCCGCCAGCAGCGCCAGCACGCCGGTGATCAGGCCGAGCTGCAGGCGCGTGAACGGCGCCTCCTCGATCCGCACGTGGACCGGCCCCTCCAGCGCGGACTCGGTGCGCTCCTCCTCGCTGAGCTTCGTGCCGCCGGGGGCGCGGACCAGGCTGCCCAGCCGCAGCTTGTCCCGCTTCGGGTCCAGCGCCACGTGCAGGCGGTGGAACTCCTGCGACCGGGCGCGCAGCGACTCGCCCGTCAGCCGGTTGCGCACGATCTCGCGGCCGAAGTGCCCGCGCACGTCCGCCGTGCCGACGCGCAGCGTCCAGGGGAAGGTCATCTCCTTCTCCAGCGCCGGCAGCCGGTCGACGCGCACCTCGATCCGGAAGTCCGTCGGCTCGCCCGGCGCCGTCGGGGCCAGCGCCAGCACGTCCTCGGCGGTCGTCAGCTCGCCCTCGGCGACCACGGTGCCCGGCGTGCCCCAGGCCCAGGCCGCCCAGCCGATCCAGCCGAGCGTGACCAGCAGCAGGCCGAGCGCCGCGAAGCGGGCCCAGCCGGGGAACTGCTCCGGCCGCACGACGCGGTAGACCACCGGCTCGGCCATCGTGTACAGCAGCGCCGCCGCCACCGCCAGCGCCGCCCACAGCTCCTCCAGGACGCCGAACAGGTGCAGCAGCACGCAGGCGACGACGATCACCACGGGGATCCAGGTGCCCAGCCCGCCGAGGCTCCCCTTCCCCGACTCGAGCATCTTCGGGCGCAGCTTCATCATGGCGGCGGGACAATTACCACAAGCGGGAGGTCGGGGGCGATGGAACGACGCGATTCGCGCCGCACCCGGCGGGAGCTGGCGGGCGAGGCGGCGGCGCTACTCGAGCCGCACCCAGCGGACGCCGAGGTCCGCGCCCGACTCGACGACGAGGCGGGCGACGACCGGGCCGGCGGCCACCGGGCGGACCATCAGCAGCGCCACGCCGCCCGCGTCGAGCCGCCCGCCGA
>CAZMRP010000014.1:0-21800 GCA_964568275.1 uncultured Myxococcales bacterium | reverse complement strand
CGCGGTTGCCGCCGGCGTCGGTGAGGTAGTCCGAGAACACGACGCGCCAGTACGGGCCCAGGTAGCGCATGACCTGGGCGAGATCGGCGACGTTGTCGCGGACCTCGACGAGGGCGACGAGGTCGAACTGGCCGATGATCTCGGCGACGAAGTGGAGCGACGCCGGCAGGCGCGGCTTCTTGCCGAACTCGCGCACGTTCCACGTCGCGAGGTTGAGCGTCTCGTCGAGCTTCGAGGGCGGGATCTCGGCGGCGGCGATGCGCTGCCGCAGGACCTTCAGCCCCTGGGCGATCGGCTTGGTGAGCGTGCCGTGGTGCATGGCGGTCTCCTCACTCCTGCCTGCGGAATGGAGCCGGGCCCATCGTCGCCGATACCCCGGCGGTGAACCAACAGCCGGCGTCGGCATCGCCCTTGTTCCTCCACGGCGCGTTCCAGCAGTTGTCGGAGTGTTGCTGGAGAGTCGGGTGGTCGCACGCGCGGAGGAAGGGACACCTCCGCCGCAGCGCACCGGACGGCAGGAACGTCCCGTCGTCGCTGAGGTGCATCATCATGAACTCCTGCTGCGCCTGGAACGAACGCAGGTACTGCGACAAGTGCATTTCCGCGGCGTCGCTCGGTGGCGGATGAAACGTGCACATCTTGCCGTCGAAGATCATGTCGCACGGGACGAAGTGTTCCTTCGTTGGCGACAGAAGCGCATCAAGCGCATCCTGCCCAGCCCGCGGCTCGAGGATGGGCCTCAGGTCGAAGAGGCAGTCGTTGAGCCTGTCGCCTATGCCCTTCCGGTACTCCCCAACGAGGAACTCGACGGCCTTCTCGGAGGCACCGCGGCCGCGATGGATGCTGAGGATCGAAGGCAGGTCGGTCTCGTTCAGCTTCCTGTCCGCCTCGCGCAGCTCCGGTAGAACCATCGTCTCCGAAATCGAATCGAGCGTCTGGACTGCCGAGGCGCCGGAACGGCGACCACTGGCGAACGCCTCGAGCATCGGCACGATCGTGCCCCCGGGGTCGCGCGAGACGAGCATCAGGGTACCAAGAGCCGCGAGGACGGCCGGCGGACCGTCGACATCGGGGATGACGAGCTTGCGGATCTGTTCGAGGATCGTGTACGGGAAGTCAGGCACCGTCGGTGGCGTCTGGCCCAGGAGTTGTGCGACCTCACCCTCGACTGCGTGGGCGACCGACTCCTTCACGACCCAGGCGCCTAGCGTGCGTTCTACCATGCGGCGTTGGTTCGAACCCGGGGCACGCACTGCCAAGGTGGCGAGCCGTCCGGCGACGCGAACGACCTCGACGCGCGCACCTGGTTCGAAGGCCGGGCGTCTCTGTCCTTCGGCCCGACTGCGGAATCCCTGAAACGTGACGATCCGGCGCCTGTCGTCCTCCGGCAGGCCCTCGCTCCCGCGGCTGCTGCCGTCAGGCTGCATGGTCCGGCTGAACGTCGCGACGAGCTGCTGCGTGGCAAGAAAGGACTTGACCCCGTGCAGCGTCGTGAGGTTCTGCAGGTAGTGCCAGTACTCGTGGACGAAGACGAGAGGATCTGGCCCTCCGTCCCGAGACCGACGGACGTCGATGATGTACCGGTCGGGCGCGTAGGTGCCCAGCAAGGCCGCCTCAAGATCGATGCAGTAGGTCAATTCACGTCTCCATCCGCGGTTCGATGGCGACCGCGATAGCCTGGGAGTCGAATCTGATCCGGCGGAGCCGGGCCGTCAAGGGCGCAGCGCAGCGCGCAGGTGCGGTGCGTCCCGGTGGTCGACCCGAGGACCGTCACGGGTGTACCTTCTGGGTTCGACGTGGCACAGCCACCGGACAACGGCTCCCCATGCCCGATCTGCGGCGGTCCGGATGCCGGGCCGGCACACGTTTGCCCGGCGGAGCGGACCGAGTCATCTCGGCGACCGTTCCCGGGCATGCCGACCCCAGGAAGCATGCTCGGCGGCACCTATCGCATCCTCTCCAGGCGGGGCGAGGGTGGAATGGGCGTCGTGTTCGAGGCCGAACACGTGCGGCTCGACCGCCGGGTGGCCGTCAAGGTCCTTCGGCCGGAGTTCCTTCGGGATGCGGACGCGGTCGGCCGGTTCTGTCGCGAGGCCCGCACGGCCGGACGGATCCGCCACGATGGCATCGTCGAGATCCTCGACGTGAACAGCGAGCCCGGCGGCGCGTGGTACATCGTGATGGAACTGCTTCAGGGCGAGGACCTCGCGTCCCTCCTGGCGCGAGCGGGGCCCCTGCCCGTCGAGCGGGCCGTTGCCATCGCCCGTCAGGTATGCGGAGGGCTTGCCGTCGCCCACGACAACGGGATCATCCATCGCGACATCAAGCCCGCGAACGTCTTCCTCGCCGACCGTGGCGACGGACTCGACCACGTCAAGCTGCTGGACTTCGGCATCTCGAAGCTCGCGACGGGCGGGACGACCGTCACGGGCACGGGCCAGGTCGTCGGCACGCCCCTGTACATGTCCCCAGAGCAGGCGTGCGGCGATCCCTCGCTCGATCACCGGACGGACATCTTCGCCGTGGGGACGGCGTTGTACGAGATGCTGACAGGCCACGCCCCGTTCGAGGCACCGTCGGCGATGGCCGTCCTGGCGCGGCTGATGACGCAGGATGCTGAGCGCCCGAGCCGGCTGAACCCGAACATCCCGCCCTGGCTGGAGCGCGTCGTGCTGCGATGTCTGGCTCGCGATCCCGACGGCAGGTTCAACTCCAGCAGGGAACTCGCCGAGGTGCTGGCAGCGGGACCTGATGGCAAGGAGCCGCCGGCGGTCCGAGCCGCACGGAGCATCCACCCCGAGGAACTGCGAGTGGTCACCGTCCTCTTCGCCACGTTCTCGCCGACCGCGACCGGCGACTGCCCCGTCCCGCCGGACGAGGCCAGCCGGCTGATCGAGGCGCCCCTCTGCCGCACCGATGAGATCGTCCGCCGCCACGGAGGAACCGTCCTTCGCCGATTCGCCGACGGCATCATGGCCGTGTTCGGGGCGCCCTCTGCCAGGGGCGACGATGCGGCATGCGCCGTTCGCGCCGCGCTGGAGATGCGCGACAACTGCGGATGCAGGTGCCGGGCGGACGGACGGCATGACGTCGCGCTGCGCGCAGGTCTCGCCACCGGACGCGTGGTGGCAGGACAGATGCGCGCCGGCGAGGAGACCGGCTACGGTGTCGTCGGTCAGGCTGTCACGCTGGCTCGACGGCTGGAAGGTCTCGGAGCGGAAGGATCCGTCCTCCTGTGCGCCGAGACCCAGGTCCAGGTGCGAGGTCGGTTCCGGATTCGCGCGATCGAGTCGACCTCGGCGCCGCCCGGTGAGGCCCGCCTCCCCGCCTACGAGGTGCTCGATGAGCACCCGCACGGCCTGGTCGTTCCCCCTCGCGAGGTTCTCGGCGCCCGCCCGCCGATGGTTGGGCGCGACGTCGAGATCGCGCAGTTGAAGGCGCTGCTCGACCGCGTGACGGGCGACTCCAGCCCCCAGGCCGTGACCGTGATCGGGGCACCGGGGATCGGGAAGAGCCGTCTTGCCCACGAACTGCGTTGCCACGTCGAGGCGCTCGACCACGACGTGCTCACGCTCGTCGGCCGCGCCGACGAGAACGCCTCGGGGACGCCGCTCAGCCTGTGGGCAAGCGCGATCCGCGCAAAGTCGGGCGTTCTCGCGGGAGAGGACCAGCCGTCATCGGTCCGCAAGTTGCGGGAGTTCGGACGCTTCATGCTGGGCCAGGAGTCGGACCCCAGCGCGGAGGCCGTCGACACGCTGGCCCTGCTCCTCGGGCTGCGCTCGGCCGAGCCCGGCGCGGACGCACTGCGGGGCAGGGTGTTCACCGTACTGGTGGAGTTCCTGCGCGGCATCACCCGGCGCATGCCGCTCCTGTTGGTCCTTGAGGACGTTCACTGGGCGGATCGCCCCAGCCTGGAACTGCTGGAACTCCTCCTCGACCGGCTGGCAGATCGGTCCGTCTTCGTGCTTCTGCTGGGTCGCCCCGAGTTCCTCGATGTTGCACCCGGGCTGCTGGCGTCGAAGGACTTCCATCTACGGCTCGATCTGCGGGCGATCTCGCGGCGGGCGGGGATGGCCCTGGTCAAGCACGTCCTGGGAGGCGACGTGCCCGAAGATGTCCTCGGGCGGGTTGTCGCCCGCGCGGAGGGCACCCCACTGTTCATCGAGGAGATACTCCACGTCCTCGCGGAGGACGGCGCGCTGAGCCGGGACGGCAAGTCCTGGCGCGCAGTGCGGAAGGTCGACTCGGTCGACATCCCGCTCACGGTCGAGGCCGTCCTGCAGGCGCGATTGGACATCCTGCCGCCGGTCGAGCGTGACGTGCTCCAGAAGGCGGCCGTCGTCGGCGAGTCCTTCTGGGACGGCACCCTCTCGGTCCTTGGCGCGGACGCGCCGGAAGCCTCCCTGGTACGACTGTGCACGCGGGAGTTCTTGCGACTGCAGCCCTCGTCGCGCTTCTCCGGCTTCCGCGAGTACGCGTTCCGGCATGCCCTCGTTCGGGACGTGGCGTACTCGATGACGCCCGGCTCGCGCCGGCGCGAGATGCACGCTGCGGTCGCGGAATGGATCGAATCCCGCGAAGGCGGATCGATCGAGGACAACGTCCTGGCCGCACGCCACTTCGAGGTGGCCGGCGCCGGCGACCGTGCCGCCCGCGCCTTCATCCGCGCCGGTCGCCGGGCCGCGAAGGACTACAACGCATTCGAGGAGGCGCGGCGCTACCTCCAGGCCGCGCTGGACTTGGCGGACGCGCTCGGCGACGAGGTCCTGCGTCGGGACGCGATGGGGCACATCGGGCAGGTCTACGCCCGCAACGCCCAGCACATCGAGGCCGAGCAGTTCCTGCGGCGCGCCATCGACCTGGCCGTCGGGAGCGGGGACGAGAAGGCCGAGGCGGACTTCAGCTTGGCGCTTGGGCACACGTTGGCGGCAGGCGGAGACCGGGATGCCGCGCGGGCGCTGCTGGGCCGGGCACGGGCCATCGTCGGGAGTACGGGCGACCCGGTCGCGATGGCCGAGTTCCACAAGGACGAAGGTCTCATCGAGTTCATGCTGAAGGACTGGAATGCGGCCGTCGCGGCGACCGAGCGGGCCATCGCCATCGGCGCAGCCCACGACCTCCACTACCTCGCCGCCGTGTGCGCCCACAACATCGGGGACGTCCTGCTGCGCGAGGGCAAGCTGGACGAGGCGCAGGGCAGACTGACCGAGTCGTTGCGAATTGCCGACGGGCACAGCTTCGACAAGATGCAGCACCTCAACCGCGCCTTCCTCGCGTGCATCGACGTCCTGCGAAGCCGAACGGATCGCGGCGTCGCGGAGATGCTGCGGAGCATCGCCTACGCCGAGAAGAAGCAGTGGATTTGGGACCAGATCCAGGAGAAGCAGTTGCTGGCGTTCGCCTACCGGGCACTCGGCAGGCCGCTGGACGCCATCGCGCAGCTTGAGGACGTGCTCGCGCTTTCCCGCGCGAGCGGGAACACCGTCTACACGAAGGAGTGCCAGGAGATGATCGCCGAGCTCCGATCGGCCGAGCCCGGCCCGCGTGCGCCCTCGTGACCTGTGCCGCGCCGCGAGGTGCATTCCGGAAGCCTCGCCTCTCGATTCCGTCGATCCTCCGTGCTGGCCGCCGCGCCGACTGCCAGGGAGCCGACAGCCGGCCGACGACCGTGCGGACGGAGCGACACCGTGTCGTCGACAGGCCACGACCCATCGGGGAGCGGATCACGCCGAAGGCGCCCCCGGTGGTGTCGCCCGCGCTCGGGGTACGTGTCGCTACGCTGCCTTCCCGAGAAGAGCACGCTGCGCCGGATCGACGTCCGGAACGGTGCGGCCGACCAGCCGCAGCAGCCCGTCGAGGCTCCCCGGGTGGCTTCCCTGGGTGGCCACGAGCGCCTCGGCGACCTGCGCCATCTGCTCCCAGTCGTCCTGGTCGAAGCTGTTCGAGCCGACGACGATCGGGATGCCGCCGCCCCGCTCGCGGAGACGCCAGCGGTGCCTCTCCCGGTCGAGGGGGGTTCCGCGAAGGAGCATGAGCGGGAAGGCGCGGATGACCGGCACGCGACGCTCCAGGCACCAGGCGACGGACTCGCGGAACGACTCCAGCGTCTGCCCCGGGAGCCCGAAGATCAGCGACACCTCGTGCGCGATGCCCCGGCGACGAACGTCGGCCAGCACCCGATCGACCCTCTCGATGTTGTTGGTGCGGTCGATGGCGGCGCCCTCCGACGCGTGGATCGTCTGGAGTCCAAACTCGAGGCGCGTGTCCAGCATCCCGGCGGCATCCAGGAACTCCGAGGTCACGAGTTCGGCGCGGCACTGGAGGGAGAGTCGGCCGCGAAACCCGCCTTCCGCGAACGCGCGGAGCGTGGCGATCGAGTTGGCGTCCGCGTTGAAGACGGGGTCCACCACGGCGATCTCCCGGACGTCGTGGCGACAGAAGAGTGCGACCTCGGCGAGCACCCTCGACCGGGCGAACGTCCTACGCTTCAGGCGGCGACCGGGCTCGCGGTGCTGGCAGAAGGCGCAGCGGAACCGACAGCCGCGGGCCGTTTCCCAACGGACGAAGTGCTGGCCCATGACCGGCGAGACGCCCACCAGCCACGGCGACGGAGCGGAATCGAGATCCACCTCCGCCCGCTCGCAGCGATCGTCGTCGCCGGCGTAGTGGACGCCCGGCACGGACGGCCGGCCGGGCGTGCGCGCGACGGCGGCCAGCGCATCCTCGGCGTACCCCCGCACGAACACGTCCGCTTGAGGGTACAGGTCCTCGATCCCGGCCCCGGAGTAGGAGATCTGCGGGCCCCCGAGGATGATGCGCCCGCGGAACCCGCGCCGCCGCAGCAGGGGGAGGATCGCCTTCAGCCGCTCCTCCGCCCAGACGTACGCGCCGACGGCGATGTCCACGTCCGCCGCCGGACAGCCGGCCGCGTGCATCAGGATGGAGTCCGCGACGTCCTCCGGATCGTCAAGATCTCCGTTTGCCGGCACGACGACGGACCGGACGTCGAGGCCCGGGACGCGGCGCAGCGCGGCGAGGTTGGACGCATGCCCCAGCGGGAGGGGAGGGTCCTTGTCGCGCCACCAGCCGAAGGCCACCAGAACGAGGCGCCGGCTCACGGCAGACCTCCGCCGCGACGGCGGAGATAGCCATGGTGCTTGCCAGCCTCCGCGATGGCATCCGCGACGGTCGGGAACTCCCTGACCGAATGCGGCTCGTCCCCCTCGTTCCGCTCGCGAAGGAGGAACGTCCCCCGCGCCCAATGCTGCCGGACGTCCATGACCACCTGCGGGACGGGCGGCTCGCCGTCCCACTTGATGACGTACTCGTAATCGCGCCAGCAGTCCTCGTCGAGCCGCGTGGAGGCCTCGACGTGCTCGATCAGCCGCTCGAGCCGCGACGCGCGCTCCCGCGCGGCCTTCGCCGTCCTTCCGAACTGGTGGAGCATGACCGAGTGGCCCCACGAAAGCGGACCGTACAGGGAGTCCTGGCACTCCTTGACCAGTTCGGCAGCGGATGCCGGGCGCCCCTCGACGCCGACCGCGTCGTCGTCGATCCGCAGTTCCAGTCGCCACAGCTTCTTGTCGTCGTCGACGAAGTAGACGTAGGCGAGGGAGTAGCAGGAGGCGAGCGCCTTCTTCTCGGACTTGGCGGTGACGAGCACGATGGCTCCGGGAGCCGCGCCCGTCCACAGGACGAAGCCGCGGAGCCGAACGACGTCCGCGGCCATGTCGAGCCGCCACCTCTGGGCGTCTTCCCTGGCCCCCGAGTTGTCCCGCCTCGGCGGCCTCGCGTCGAACTCGGAGGCGAGCGCGCGGATCGCCTCCCCGGGGAAGATCTCGGCAAGCCTCTCCGCAACGGACCTCGCCACGTCGTGAAGGATGCCCTTCGGGATTCGCGCCAGGAAACGCTCGATCTGCTCTGCCTGCTCGGCGGGGGCAAGGAACATCGGCAACCTCCCTGACCGGCGTGACCGGCCACCAGCGGTTCTCCGCTCGCGCTCCGTCCCCGAATCGGGGGCGCAGGCTCGAGCTTGGACCAAGCTTGACGTGGGCCACGGGCGAAGTCAAGCGGCCGTGCGGAACCGCCTGCGGTCGCGTCCGAGTCGTCGCTGGTCGGTCGCGGAGCCGGTGGACTGCGCAGCGGCGGACGGATATGCTCCCGGCACGCGGGGATGGGGACGGCACAACACGGCAGCGAGGAACCACCATTCCGGGAGGCCAGCCGAGCCATGAGACTGGACCACTGCAACTGCTACCTGGTGCACCCGGGAAAGCGCGTCACGCCGCAGCCCGATATCGGATCCACTGCGGTGCCGAAGACCGGCCGTCTCCGTAGCATGCTGCAGTCCGTCTTCGACAAGTCCGAAGCCGAGTGCCTGATCGAAATCAGCTTCAGGCCGGCCGACGACGGGTCCCAGCGCAACGACTGCCGCGATGCTCTTCTCGCGTATGCGGCCAAGCCCACGCTCGCGAATGGCCGTGCGATCGCCGAGCGGCTCCAGGTCGTCACGACCGAGAGGTCCGGGCTGGGGCTCCTGTTCCTCCTGTCCGGTTCCAGTGGCCGCAGGTCGAAGATCGTGATCTCCCGCTTCCCGGCCGATCAGGGCGTAGTGGCCGAAGAGGGCCGCGGCGGGCTCAACGTGGCGTTCGTGGAGAAGGTGTTCATGAAGAACGCGAGCAGCTACAAGGCCGCGATGTACGTCGGCACGACATCGGCCAGCGACTTCTGGGTCGGCAGGGCAGTCGACCGGCAGATCAACAACGCCGTCTCGCAGCTTGCGAACTACTGGATCAGGGAGTTCCTCGCCTCCGATTTCCGGACCACGCCCGCTGCGGGCAGCCAGCGGATGGCAATCGCGGTGCGCTCGGCCATGCGCGACGTCGAAGATCTTGCAGACAAGGAGGCGCTCGCAGCGGCCGTCAAGTTGGCGGCCGGCATGGGGGGAAGGGCCACCTCGATCTCATCGTTCTGCTCCCACTTCGGTCTGCGCGCAGCGGTCGTCGATGTCATCCGCCGGTGCGTCGGGTCGGCACAACTGATGGACGAACGGTTCCAGCTCGACTACGCGGAGTTCGCGAAGCACGTTGCGTTTCGCTCGACCGTCCTCAGCAATGGGGCGGTCCTGACTGCTGAGGCGAGCGTGTTTGACGAGGTGTTCACCAGCGAGCCGGCTCGGGACCGTGAGGGTGAGGTCCGCATCACCACGCAGGGACGTGTCGTCGACGAGCGCTTCCGGACGACCGCGCCATGAAGTCTTTGCGACGCCGCTACGCCGAGAGACGGGCGAGCTTCCTCGAGCCGGTCGCGGGCCTGCTCCGGGCGCACCTGCGACAGTGCCTTTCATCGTGCACTCGTATCGACCAGGTGTCGGCGCGGGCGAAGGGTGTCGACCGCTTCGTGGCGAAGGCGAGCCAGAAGCGGGATGGCAAGATCCGCTACGGCGACCCGCTGAACCAGATCCAGGACCAGGTGGGGGCTCGCGTTGTCACCTTCTACCTGTCCGACGTCGAGCCGATCAAGAGTGAGGTGCTGAAGTACTTCCGGCCGATCGAGAGCCGGCGGGTCGTACCCGACACCGAGACGTCCTTCTCGTACTTCGGGCACCACTTCATCTTGCTCCTGCCCACGGATCTGACGGCCAAGTTCGCGCGTCGGCTGGTGAAGCCGGACTTCTTCGAACTCCAGATCCACACCCTGTTTCAGCATGCGTGGGCAGAGGCGGAGCACGACCTGGGATACAAGCCGAGCGGCGCCGTTGGGCCGGAGGAGAAGCGCAAGATCGCGTTCACCGCAGCCCAGGCATGGGGTGCCGACATGATCTTCGACGAGCTGGCGCGCCGCGCTCGATGACGCGGTCGGTCATCGGGCTCGTTGTCGGGGCGGCGGCGACAACGGCCGCGTGCGAGGATGTCGGCGAAACTGCGGTGTCGCCCCGCCGGGCCGCTGCCGACCGCGGTGCCCGTGACGCGCATGGTGCCGGACTTCGCCGGCAGCTTTCGCGGAGCGCGCGCCGATCGTCGGTTCGCCCTCGGGTCCCTCACCGCTAGTCAGGCACGCCGGAGACGGATCGACCTCACGCCGGGGATGAAGACCCTGGCGAATCGCTCCCCGATCTCCTGGACGCCGATCTCCTGGCTCTCCTCGAGTTGACGCAGCGTCCGGGATACATCGTCTTTCGTGCAGCCCACGTCCGCCGCCATCTGGTCCAGGTCGACCACGGCAGTGCGATTCTGTCTCCATTCGATCTTCTCTTGGACCAAGATCCGCCGGTCCGCCTCCGTGAGCGGATGTGCGGGAGGAGAGGCAGGAGGAGGCGTCGCTGGTGG
The DNA here is from genome assembly GCA_964568275.1 of uncultured Myxococcales bacterium. Taxonomy (GTDB): domain Bacteria; phylum Myxococcota_A; class Polyangia; order DRWM01; family JAAZOP01; genus JAAZOP01. The sequence goes on along the minus strand of CAZMRP010000014.1, from coordinate 11,472 downwards.
CAAGATCGGTGCCGCCGCCTTCGGCGCTGGCGTCCGCCCCAGTTTCGCGAGCGCCAGGTCTGCGAGTCTCGCCGGCCCCGTCGTTCGCAGGTCGATGTAGCCCACCGTCGGCAGGAGGCCGGGAATCTCCGTGTCGTCAAAGCGGGCCGGCAAGATGTACTCGCCCTTCTCTTCGAGTGCCCTGGCCTGCGCGCTCTGCCGTTCGTGGCTCGGCCAGACCTTGCGCGCATAGTGCGTTGATGCGAACAACAGGCAGAAGCGGGCCTTCTTCCGGTACACATCCGTCAGGTGATCGTAGAGGTTCTTGCCCCAGAGCGCGGCCTCCTCGAACTCGTCGAAGAACACGTTGACTCCGGCAGCGCGAAGGGCTTCGGCGACCTGCCGAACGAAGACCCGATCCTCGCCGGCAAACGACAGCGCGATGTCGTACTCGAAGTCGGACTGCCGGGTCGGGCCATCCTCGCTGCGCCGACTTCCCGCCGCGACCGATCCCCGCGCTGGTTGGGCTCCGGATTGGCTGTGGCCGGGCAGTTCTCCCCCCTGAGCGGCGGCAGTGGTGGCAGCGCGATCGAGGGCCAAACTGGCCAAGACGTCCTCCCCCGCGTGTAGCCTCTCGGCCCCCGTGCGCGTGAGGACCACCCAGTCGTCGGGCGGGTGCGTCGTGCCGTCAACCTCTCCGCCTCTCGTCGCCAGTCCATCGTGCAGCAGCTTCTCGATGACGACCTCGACCTCGTGATCGATCTCGAGGAACAACTCGTCCGGAATGCGTCCGCGAAGGTGGTCCCACATCGCGACGTTCACGAGCGCCATCGCGTTCGGCCGGTGCCCCTCGGGCAACCACCTGGTGAAGTTCGCCAGCTTGAAGACGCTGACCCTGACGGCGCCCCTCGATGGCCGGCCGTGACGATCGGGCTTGGCCAGCCTGCGGATCTCCGCAAGGAGGCTCTGGGCGATGCGGCTTCGATCCACCTGCTGTCCCATTCCCAACCTCGCGTCCGCCGGGCCACGCCCGTCCGAGCGGCGCCATCAGCCTACCACGGGAACGCCGTCGGCCCTCAACCGCTCGGTGACCTGCCGGCGCGGGTTCGGCGTGGTTCCCAACCGGGACACGCGTCGCGGTCGCGGCGACCGACAGGTTCGACGCGGGTCGGCGTCCGATTCGGGCTGTTCGTCGTCGTCCCCGTTCTGCCCCTGGCCGCTCCGCGCGCGACGGTCCTCGCGGCGGGGGCCGAGACGATGGGTTAGGGGATCGCCGTGGACGGCGCCGGCAGCGAGCGCGGCGTGGAAGGCCGGCCCGGGTGGGGCGGCCATGCCGTGCAGCAGCAGCCCGAGCGCAACGGTCTGCTGCGACGGCGGGAGGAGGAGGGCACGCGGGCGGCGGGGCGCTTCCCGGGCCGTTCGCCGGGACGGCGCGAGGTCTGCGCCCACCCGCCGCCGGGAGATTCCCCCTTTCCGGACAGCGGGTTGCGTCCCTCGCGGAGACTCGCGGAACAGCGGTTGACGACCCGCCCACCTGCCCCTACAATGCCTACATCCGGGTGCTCCCGGGGAGGTGCGTTGTGCAGTATCGAGGTCCTGGTGAATTCGGAAGCTTGGCGGTGGTTCCGGGCACGTTCCGGGGCCTTCGCCGCCCGTTGGCCGCGACCAGTCGCGGCGGGATGACCGCCAGTCGTTGGGGCGAGACCGTGCCGGATGTGGCCGGAGAGGGGATGCGGCGGTTGTCCGCCGCGGGCGCGTCCCGCGGCCATGTCGGTGCCGTCACGCTCACCGGCCTGGCTGGGGCGGGAATGGCGCTCGCAGTCCTGGACGCCGACATCCATCCCCTGGCGAAGGTGCTCTTGGTCTGCTTGGGGGCCGCTGGCGGCTACCTCGCTGGGAACGGCCTCGACCGCGTGTAGCGGGTCATCGGGCAGAACCGGAAGCATCTCCCGGGCGAACGGTGGGCGTCGCTCGCCTTCACACGAATCCTCGCCGGCGTACTCGGCCGTCGTTCGCCAGAACGGCGTCCGCGGTCCACGCGGGAGCTCTTGGCAGGTCGCTGGGTACCGGAACGAACACGGTGGCGGAGTTGGCGTCGGCGTCGGGAGTCGTGCCATCTGCCCACGATGACCGACTTGCGTGGCGGCGGCGTAGCGACGAGGCGACGACGGCGACCCGCGGCTTCGCCCCGCGGAAAGCACTCGAACGAGGACACCGGTGGGGGCCGAGCCGGTGGTGGGGGCCGAGCCGGTTGCGCCGTCCAAGCGTGCGCAGTACCGTTGACCAGTCGCGCTACCAGGGTTCCTGCGACCACATGGGACGACCTGGTAGTCAGGGAGTCGTTCATGATGTGCGCGGTCAGCAATGTCGAGAAGGCCTGGGATGTTCGCGGGTCGAATGAGGCGGCGAAATTCAACGTGCTGGGCGTCGCCCCTTTCTTCTACTTGGCTCGCGCCGAACAGGATCCGGGCGGGCTCGATCGCGAGTGGGTGTACCTGCTTGGTGATTGCAGGCGCTGGGGAATCCCTGCCGACCTGACCCTTCACGACGGCACACCGCTGTTCTTCTACAAGACTCCGACCGGCAACCTGGACAGACTTGTCAAGGCGTGCGCCGAGGGCAGGTGCTTCCTGATCAAGGAGGACCGGAGCATCTGGCAGGTCGTCACGTTTCGGTTCGACGCCGCCGGGAAGGACCCCGCGGCCGCTCTGACCCGACGGCGCGCCACGCACTCGATTCCGGTCGTGACGAGGCTGGCCTTCGGTGACGGAACAGAGGAGGAACTCGTTCGACTCGCGCAGGCAAGGTCGGACGAGGAACTTGCCTGGGCCGCCGCCGAGGGGAGCAGCATCGCGAAAGCCGAGTTGGAGAGGCGTCTGGCTAGGCTGTCGGCGCCAAGAGGCACCGCACGCGATCCTCTTACGGATGTCGAGACCCGCGCCCAACTGGAAACGTACCTGCGCGATGTGCGCGAGCGCACCGGTGTCTTCCCTGTCGCGTTCCTGTCGATCGACGTCGATACCTTCAAGTCGGTGAACGACACGCACGGCCACGGCGCGGGGGATCGAACGCTTCGGGCGGTTGCGCTGCAGGCAGCCACGCACGCGTACCCGTACCCGAGGGGACAGACGTTCAGGGTCGGCGGCGATGAGTTCCTTGTGGTTCTTGAGAACTGCGATTCGACAGAGGCTGCCGTAGTTGGGGAGCAGATCCGCGGTGGCGTGGCTCAGGCGAGGATCCCAGATGCCAAAGGTGCATTTTCGGTGAGCGTGTCGGTCGGGGTAGTCGTGGCGAAGTCGGTGGCGGAACTCGACAACGTGCTGGACCGAGCGGACGGTGCGATGTACACCGCCAAGCACGGCGGAAAGAACCGCGTGGCTCCGAAGTAGAGCGACGGGATCCTGGGACGCTGCCGCGAGCACTGGCGATTTCCAGGGTCCCGAGGGCGACATGGAAGGACCGGCGCGTCGCGTGCGACATCCGGACCGGCTACGTTTGGTCTCCGCTGCGACACGACAAGGGCCACGCGCAGCTTCTCTTCGAGGCAGGCGACGTCCATGGTGGTGGGGCGGTCGGGGGCGATCACGACCTCGCCCACGTCGAGAGCGCCGTGTCGGTGCAGGCGACGAGGGCGGCACAGCGGCGTGGCCGCGAAGGCGGCGTGTCCGGCGTGCTCGGCTTGGGCGGCGCCGGCGGCGCGGGCGGCGTACCGGCGAACGTGGTGAGGTCGGCGCTGGCCGGCGAGCGGGATTGCGTCGCCGCCGGAGTCCTCATCGCTGCTATCGCAACGGTGATTGGACGCTCTACGCCGGCTGACGCGTCGAGTCCGTTGCCGTCATCGTACGTCACGCACCGTGGTAGGTGTAGGCGATACCCACGACGAGCGTCGTGGCGTCGGGGCGGAGTCGGCGCGCCCGCGGCGGCCCTCGCGACGCGTCTTGCGACCCGCGCGTCCCGCAATCGACGATCCTGAGCGGAGGAGGGCCCGCCCATGCTCGCACCCGAAGCAATCGAAGCGCTGCTAGCCGCAATGCCGCTCATTTTGGCGGCGTAGTTCGCGAGATCATTTCGGTTCGGTTTGATCGTCTGCCGGTTTCTTGCCCACGGCGGCCTTGGCAAGGTCATCTGGGATCCCGGAGGGAGGGTCCCGATGCGCATCAGCGAGTCGTTGGCAAGCGTGGCGGCATCCGCCAACCCGGGCGTAGCGAACGAGTTCCATCGGCACATCGATCCTTCGTGGGTGGAGGAAGCGCTGAAGGCGACGGGTACGGCGACGGTGCGCCGGCGGCGTCTGCCGGCGGAACGTGTGGCTTGGCTGGTCATCGCGATCGCGCTGTTTCGCAACCGGCCGATCACAGAGGTTGCGGACAAGCTGGACTTGGCCTTGCCGGGGCAGCGTGGGCCGACGGCGTCGTCCAGCGCCATCAGCCAAGCGCGAAGCCGTCTGGGTGAGGAACCAATGGAGTGGCTGTTTGGCCGCACGGCGCAGGCCTGGGCTCATGGCAGCGCGGATCGGCACCGCTGGCGTGGCTTGAGCCTGTACGGTGTGGACGGCACGACGCTCCGGGTGGCCGACTCGGAAGAGAACCGCGAGGAGTTCGGCCTGGCCAGCGGCGGACACCGGGGCGACAGCGGGTACCCGTTGGTGCGCCTGGTTGCGTTGATGGTGTTGCGCTCGCACTTGCTGGCCACCGTCCGTTTCGGCACGTACGCGAAGAGCGAGCACGCCTATGCCACCGATCTGTGGTCGGCCGTCCCGGACGAATCGCTGACCATCGTCGACCGTGGCTTCTTCGCCGCCGGCGTCCTCATCCCGCTGAACCGCGACGGCGTGAACCGCCACTGGCTGACGCGGGGCAAGAAGAACCTCCGGTGGCGAACCGTGCAGCGCCTCGGTCGGCACGACGAACTCGTGGAGATGAAGGTCTCCTCCCAGGCGCGCAAGCAGGATCCGACGCTGCCCGAGCTGTGGGTCGTCCGTGCCATCCGCTACCACCGCAAGGGGTACCGTCCCCAGGTGTTGCTCACTTCCTTGCTCGATCCAGCGACCTGTCCGGCAGCCGAGATTGTCGGCCTGTACCACGAGCGCTGGGAACTGGAGCTCGGTTACGACGAGATCAAGACGGAGATGCTCGACCGGGAGGAAACCCTGCGTAGCCGGAGCCCGGCTGGCGTACGTCAGGAGATCTGGGGCGTGCTCATCGCCTACAACTTGGTGCGGCTCGAAATGGAAGGTGTGGCCGACGAGGCGCACGTCGAGCCGACGCGCATCAGCTTCGTCGTAGCGTTGCGACTGATCTGCGACGAGTGGTCGTGGTGTGCGATCGCCTCGCCCGGCGCGATCCCCCGCCACCTCCGCGAACTGCGCCTCTCGCTCCAGCGCTTCATCCTCCCGCCACGGCGCTCCGAACGAGCGTACCCACGCGCCGTGAAGATCAAGATGAGCAACTACGCGAAGAAACGCCGCCCCGGTCAGACACCTGCCAACGGCGGGGTCGCAAAATGAGCGGCATTGCTGCTAGCCGGTGTTGCCGATCGAGTCGCCGATCTCGTCGTCGAGCGGCTCGAACGCCGAGGCTCACGGTGCGATCCACCGCCGGCCGCGCCGTCGCACCTCACCGTTCGGCAGGGAGCATCATGGCTCGGGGTCACCGTCGATTCCCTTCGGCGTGCCGTGGGACGCGGTGAGCTTGACTTCGTCCGCCTCGGGCATCGCACGCTGCTGATCCCGCGTGCCTCGTTGGAACGGTGGATCACGCGGAGGACGGTGCCGGCCAGGGACGATCGGGCTCGTCTCCTGCCGCGGCGCCGCTGACCGTGGCGGACTGGCCATGCACCGGACAGGTGCTGAGGCGGCGAGGCGGCGACGGCACAGATGACTTCGAGGACGGCGTCGCGCCGTCGGACCCGATGAACGCAACTGGCGTGGTGTCAGCGAAGTCGATGACGGAACGCGCGGCGAGCGTGGCGGCGGCGACGACGACCGGCGAGGTGAGCGACGTGGCCAACCTACCCGTCGTCGCGTGGCCGCGATGCCCGACGGGCGTGGGGCGGCAGATGCGACGGGCGAGGTGGGCAGCGCAGACGCGGTCGATGATGCACGGACGGAGCCTTCAGCAGGCACAGATCGAAGAACCCTGCGCGAGACGATCATGCCGGACACATGGCGCTTCCGCGCTCGTCGTTCGCCCTACTCCGGAATGTCGCCGCAAGACCCCAGGAGCGCCGATCGCATCTCCCGCAGCGTCCTCGTGGGGCGCGGGCGGCGCGCGACCTCGACGAACGAGGACGACTCGCAGTGCCATTCGAATACGTCCTTCCAACTCGCCTTGAGACTCTCCACGTCGTCCAGATCCAGCGCCTCCGTCCCGGTCCAGTTGCGGAAGCCGGCCGCGTAGACGTGCGACAACTCCAGGACCGTCGGGAAGTCGCCATCGCACCCGTGACTGCTCTGGAGCTCGGGGACATGGAGCGACGGCTCGAAATGGTGCTCGACCTCGTAGCCGCCGATGTTCAGGAAGCACGAGATCGGCGCCCTGAAAGCGGTGCCCAACCGCCCTTCGTTCCAGACGAGCAGTTCGTACGTCGTCTCGCCGATGCCGGTCCCCCAGCTCGTCCGGTAGGTGACCGCGACGAGCTGGCGGCCGTCGGCGAACGCCGCGGCCAGCGACACCGTCCCCTCTTCGTAGCGGTTGTCTCTCAAGACCGCGTCCGCGCGGACGAACGCGCCGGAGCGGGCCCGCTCATAGACGACGGCGTCCATGACCCAGTCGACGTCCCCGACATGGGAGAAGGCGAGCACGCAGTGCCTCTCGCCGCCCCGACCAGGGGCGCCGGCGTCGCCTCCGTTCGCGCCCTCATGTTCGCCGTCTACGGGCGCCTCGAGGCGAGCCAGCACGCACCCGGCACGCGCCGCCGCCGCGGCGTCGGGGAACGACGCGGGGCCGTCTTCAAGCTCGCTGAACGCCACGCGCACGATGCCGGGAGGTGCGGCACCGTGCGTCGCGGATGCGGTGGCGCCCTGCCCGACCGCCTCGCCTTCGCCGTCGTCGGCGGCGGCGTAGGCGTCCGCATCCCCGTCGGCCGTGGAGTCCCCGTCCGCTTCGGCATCAGGCCCGGCAGCATCCCCGAGCCGGTCCGACGTGTCCGCAACGTCCCCCGGGTTCGGGACGTCGTGGCCGCACGCCAAGCCGACGCCGACGACCACGAGCTGCCCAACCATCGCGACCGGAGTCACGGCGCGGATGCGCATGGGAACCTCCCAACCTCCGGCGCAGAGTACCACGCCGCCTCGCTCGTGACATTCCGATGGTAGCGAGTCTGAATGCCGTGGAGGACGGCTCGCTCGTCGTGCTCCGCGCACTCGGCGTTCTCTGCGTGTTCCCGGCGGGCGGCGTGGGCGACGCGGGCCAGCCGGCGAAGCGGCGAGGGCGATGAAGGGCTGCGAAGGACGGCGAGGCGACGTGGGCGGCTGGGGCGGCGGCGGCGTGTCCGGCGTGCTCGGCTAGGGCGGCGAAGACGGCGAGGGTGGCGTGGACTTCGACGTGGCGTTCGATGCCGCGGCCCCATGCCGGCCGGGGCCGGCCGCTTCCAAGCAAGATCGGCGCCCTGCCCCGACAGGACAACATTTCGATCTTCCCCAACAACAACGTCGCGCAAAGGTATTCGAGCGGCGGTATCTAGCGCTCGTCCGTATCAACTGCGCTGGCGCTGGCGCTTGTCCTGCCCCGACTCCCTTGCTACCGTTCCGCGCGTGGCGGGAGAACCGGCCGCAAGCCGAAGCTGAGAGCGTGGCGGATGGCCCATGCTCCTCTTCGGCAAGAAGTCACGGAGGGGACCGCTGGGGTAGAATCGGCCCGCAGGTTTCCTGGGATGCAGACGCTGGGAGGTCACTCGATTGTCCAGGGGGAATCTGCAGCCCCGGGCCATGCATGAGTCGCAAGCGATGCTGAGGATCACGTAGCGCCGGGAGGAGACGAGGCTGCTCATGATGCTTCGTCCACCGTTTCTGAGCGAACTTGACCCGGACGCGCAGGGGGAGGCGGGGGTCGATGCGCTCGGCCTTCAGGCCATGTACGAGCGTCTTGCCGACCGGATCCTCCCGGCGCTGACGGTCCGCATGACTCGGCCGCGCTTCGTTACCGCGATTGCGATCGGTGCCGCAGTCTGCAGCGACTGGGAGGACGACGACGTCGCCAGGGATGGGACGAGCCCCCCCTGGATGGTCTTCGAGTGGCACGTGGTGGAGTCGCTGGTCCGCTGCCGCGAGAAGTTGCGGGACGACCACCGGATCCCGGGCATGTTGAAGGTCGAGACGGCGCTGCGCCAGAAGCGCCCGATCAGCGCAGCTTCGTATCTCAAGACGGCCGCGATTTTCGGGTTCACCGGCATCTACAAGCGGCTCGCCATCGCGCTCGGCGTAGTCACCGACGACCTGCGACTGGACGACGCGGGGCACGACCTGGTGGCCGCCTGGGAGCGGGACCAGCGGATGTCGAGCTTCCGCGCCGGACACGACGGGCCCGGCGCCGCCCTGCGCGACAAGCTGCGCCGGATCGTCGAGCAGGGGATGCAGGTGGCGCGCACTGTGCCCCTGTCGGGCGGCCTCCATGAGCAGATCGCCCTCCTGCTGGATCCGCTCGGCGCCGGGCGCAGCGAAGCCCAGCTCCTGACTTCCCTCCTCTGTCGTCCCAAGAAGGAACCCCAGATGGCGGCGGAGCTGGTCGCCGCCGTGCAGCAGAGGAGGACCGTCGTGGGGCGGGCCGATGAGCCGAGCTTCCTTCGGAGCACCTCGCGCCACGCCACCGAGGAGTTGAAGCTTCGGCTGAGCGCCATCGACGCCTACGAATCGCTGTGCCGCCCCATCACCGATGCTTTCGACGGCATCCGCGTCCTGTCGACCGAGCAGGGCCGCGCGCCAATCGGCCTGCCCGAGTTCGCCGACTACGCCCGCCGGACGGACCTGGTGCGGCGCGTTCGAGCGGGAGTGGCGCGGATGCGCGCGGCCCCTGTGCTGTTCGACTGGGACGAAGCGATGGGGCCGCTCGTCGACTGCTTCGTCCCGGTCAGCGACGCAGCCTCGCTCTTCCGCGCGGTCCTCGACCGCCACGAAAAGGCCCAGGCCGACAAGCCTCCCCACGGCAAGCGCCCCTGGATCGACTCCCTGCCGCGCGGGAAGGTCGCGGTGCGCGCCACTTACGCCCTCGACGAGGTCGGCACGCCGCCCGACTACGTCCACGACTACCGGACGACCAGCCTGTCCCTCTTTCTCCGGGACCTGCGGAGAGTGACATGAAGAAGGGTCGTCGTTCCTACGACGAGAGTGCACGCCAGCGACTGCTCGACCTGTGGCGCGGAGAGGACGACTTCGGCGAGCCCATCGGTTGCGTCGCCACCTCGTACACCTTCCAGGCGGACTTCTTCGAAGAGCAGTGCCTCGGGCGTTTCCTGCGCATGGACACGGAGTCGGCCCAGGACGAGCGCGGCTACATCCTTGAGCACGAGACGAAGCTGGCGCAGGCCTTCGCCTGTGTGCTCGTGGATCAGAGCCAGGTGGCCGGCAACCGGAGCCTCCGTTGGCATCTGCTCCCCGTCCGCATCCGCGGCGCGATCCAGCACGCCAAGCTCACCCTCCTGCATTGGGAGGACTGCGTCCGGCTGCTCATCGGCTCCGCGAACCTGACGGTACCGGGCTACCGGAGCAACTTCGAGCACATGGCCTCGCTGGACTTTCGGCCCGGCGCGGGGCCGCCCATCACGATTCTACGCGACGCACTGGGCTGTCTCCGCGCCCTGCGGCAGCTCAGCCCTGGGGACGAGCACGCCGCCGGCCCCCAGCAGGCGCTGATCGAGTTCCTCGACGGCGTCGCGGCGAAGACGCGCCATTGGGGAGCCGAGGGCTGGCGCCGGGGCGAGCCGCGCTGCTCGCTGGTATGGACCGGCCCGGCGCGCCCGAGCCTGTTCGCGCGGATGGGCGAGCTCTGGTCGGGACCGCGGGCAACGTTCGCGCGGGTCCTCAGCCCCTTCTTCGACGACGGCAAGGACGCGCGGGCCACGACGGACGCGCTCGAACAGGAGCTGCTCCTCGCCCGCGGCGAGAACGTCATCGAGTTCGTCGGCCCCGGGCATCGCGCTCCCGACGGCGCCATCGAGCTGATGATCCCCGAGGCGCTGCGAAAGCCATCGCGGGCGGCCGTCGAGCACCGCTTCGCGTTCGTCTCCGACGTGCCCACCGATGGGGAGGGGGAGCGCCGCGCGCTGCACGCCAAGAGCCTCTGGGTGGACCGCGACGCCCGCGCGCTCTTCGTGGTGGGCTCGAGCAACTTCACGGTCAACGGCACGGGCCTCGCGCGGGTGCCCAACTTCGAGGCCAACCTCATCTACGAGATCCCGGATGTCAACGCCGCGTTCGCTAAGGTCTGCGGGGCGGCCAGCCCGCCCCGAGAGGACGTCGACCTCGAAGGGGAGGTGCGCTTCCTGCATGATCCCGACGACGGGGGCGAGACGGACGATGGCTCAGAGTTCAGGCCGTTGCCGGACGCCTTCGGGGCTGCCTTGTTCGATCCGGTCCGTGACGGCGGCACCCTGCTGCTGGAACTGCTCACGTCGCCGCCACACGGGTTCCGGGTGAGCGGCGGAGAGGCGACCCTTCTCGACGGAGCGGCGCTCGCCGCTGGGGACTGGCCGCGTGTGATCTCCGTGCGGTGGCCACGGCCCCGCCCTCCCTCCTCGCTCGACGTCGTGTGGGAGCAAGACGGCGAAGCGCTGCGCGCGGTCTGGGTGGTCAACGTGACCGACCGGGCGGCGCTCCCGCCGCCGGACGAGCTGCGTCAGCTCAACCTGGAGGAGCTGCTTCAGGTCCTCACCTCGGCGCGGCCCTATCACCAAGCCGTCGCACGGATCATCAAGGCACGCACCCCGGCCCGCCCGCCGGAGGACGGCCCGGTCGTCGATCCGCACAAGAAGGTGAACACCAGCGCCTACCTGCTGCGGCGCATGAAGCGGCTGGCGGCGGCGCTTGAAGGACTGCGCGAGCGCCTGCAGCGCGCCGTCTTCTCGCGCGATGCGCTCCTGTGGCGCCTCCGGGGGCCCCTGGGGCCGTTGGCCCTGGCCCGCCGCCTCGCCGCGGAGGAGGGTGAGGCTGCCGGCTTCATGATCGCCGAGGTCGCGACGACCCTCGCCGACGCGAAGCCGACCTTCGGCGAGGGACTGAACCGAGACGAGACCCGAGAGGAGGTACGCGCAGTGCTGCAGGAGCTCGTCGATCTGGCCCGAGACCGCGCGGCGCCGCCGAACCTGGCTTCGTACGTGGACGACGTCTGCAAGGAGGTCGCGCCGTGACTTGGCCACTGGCCTTCGATCCGGAGCGTCAGGACCTGTGCACGAGCCGCGTGGCGAGGCACGATGGCGAGCGGCAGCTCGAGACCGTGCGCCAGATCCTGCGACGCCTGGAGACCCAGCGGGCTCTTGCCTGGCCGAGTGACCGAAAAGTAG
>CAZMRP010000013.1:0-22792 GCA_964568275.1 uncultured Myxococcales bacterium | reverse complement strand
GGCCCTGGCCGCCGCTGTCAACGACAAGCGCCGGCGCCCCGTCGTCATCATGGTGCCACCGTCGCTGCGACGAAAGTGGCCGAACGACTGGGAGGTGTTCACCCGGCTGTGCCTCAAGCGGCCCGCGGACCAGGCTCTGCGGGTCGCGAGTGCGCACTCGGGCCTGGAGTTCTTCAAGCTGCTCGATGACACCCCGGCCAAACGGGCCCGCATCATCTTCCTCACGCACGGCGCCTTCCAGGTGACCCTCACCGATCCCTGGGTCAAGCTGGCCATCATCCGCGCCGCGCTCCACGGGATTCACCTCGGCATCCGGCGCCAGGCCCTGCCGCGCTTCGTCGCCACCCTTATCCGCACCAAGAGCCGGTTCGACGATCCGGAGTTGTATGTGCGGCTGCTCGACCGCGACTGCGCGCGGTGGAAGGACCTGATCAACGACTGGGCGCCCGGCAACTGCCAGCTCGGTGACGATCCCGTGCCCGAGGCCGTGATCAAGGTACTCGAGCGCGGCGACGTCAACCTCTCAGAGTTCGTGAACGAATCGCTTCCCGGCGCTCATGAGCGGGGATCTCGTTCGACGGCCGACAGGGTAGGACGCCGACCGACGCGACGTCGCGTCTTGCGGGGCCGTGGGTGGTGCCGGGGCCCCGTGGCCGCTGCCCCACAATCCGCTTCCTCGGAGGCCCTCGGCGGCCGCGGGATCATCCTCCGCCCAGCCCCGCTCCGATCCAGCGCATCACGTTGTACGTGATCGCGCTCCACAAGGTCACGCTCAGCACCTTGCCGCTGCCGCGCACAAGGAAGCGGTCCAGCCCACGCCAGGTGCGCAGGTCGGCGTTCACCGTCTCGGCGGTCGCCGCGCGCTCCTTGTAGATCTCCTTCGCCTCCGGCGTCGACATCCGCTGCCGCCACTCCGCCACCGCCGGGCTGTCCCTCTCCTTCGGCTCGTACGGGTCGATCCCTTCCTTGCGCGGCTTCGGCACCGGCGCGTACACCGTCGTCCCGGCCGCGCTGGCCTTCTCGATGCTCTCCTGCTTCGCGAAGCCGCCGTCGATCAGCAACGCCTTCGGCTGCCCGCCTGTCCGCCGCTCGATCTCCGCCCGCATCGGATCCGACTGCCCCATGTCGCTGCCGCTGTTGGTCACGCCGACCCCGACGATCACGCGGCTCGCCGTGTCCGTCGCAAACTGCGCGTTGTACGCAGGCCGGTAGCCCCCGTCGCCCATCTTCATCACGCGGGCCTCGGGGTCCGTCGTCGACACCCGCGCCTTCTCCTTCCCCTTCCCCTTCGTCCCCGACTTCGACGCCCGCGCCTTCGGCAACTCCGCCAACGCCCGGGTCACCCGCTCCTCGCGCTCCCGCGCCGCCCGCTCCGCCGCCGCCCGCTCGCGAGCGCTCCGCTGCGTGTCCGGTTCGTCCGCCTGGCGCTTCGCCTCTTCCACCTGTGCCCGCGCCGCCACCAGACATCCCTGCAGGCTCTTCTCCCGACGAAACGACGCCGCTCCCGCGCTGGCTCGCACCCGCATCCCGTCCTGCGCCACCCGCTCCAGCGTTACCAGACCGCCGTGCATCAGCACCGCCAGCACCTGCGTCATCAGGTCGTCCAGTGCCGCCGCGTGCCCCACCCGGAAGTCGCTCAGCGTGTGGTGGTTCACCGATACCCCACCGCAGATCCAGCGGTACGCATCGTGCGCGCCGCACAGCCGCGCCAACTCCCGCGCGCTCCCCACGCACTCGCTGGTCGCGTACAGCCACAGCGCCACCAGGATCTTCGGATCGATCGCCGGCCGCCCCGGCTCGTTCTCCCGCGCCGCGATCGGCTCGTAGAACTTCGACAGGTCCAGCCTCTCCACCGCCGACCAGATCAGCCGAGCCCGATGCTCCGGCGGCAACAGCGACTCCAGGTCGCACGTCCGCCACGCCAACTGCCGACGGTCCGCCGTCACCACTCGCGGCGCCCCGAGGCCCTCCGCGGACGCCGCCGACGCCCCACCCCCGCTCCCCTCCGTCCTCGCGTCGAACAGGTGCTCGTTGTCGCTCATACCCTATTAAGGGGAGAAATCCGTGCCAGGCCCGCGCGTGATTTCTTCACACGCTCTCAGACCTCGCGGACAGCCTACGAGCCCTGCCCGCGCGCGCCTCCTCGCACCTCGACGAGCGCCTGGATGGCATCCGATGGCAACTCAACTCAGCGATGCGGAACATCTGGCCACGCGCGCTGGCGCAGGCGCGCTTCCGCTCGCCGCTGCTCATCCTGGACGAGGCCCATCACTTGAAGAACCCCGCGACTAGGCTGGCGTCGCTCTTCGTCGAGCCGGAGATCAAGGAGGAGAGCGACATGCTCGCGGGCGCGCTCAGTGGCGGCTTCGAGCGCATGCTGTTCATGACCGCGACGCCTTTTCAGCTCGGCCACCACGAGCTGCTGCACATCCTCGAGCGCTTCGACGGCATCGCGTGGAACACCTTGCCCGCGATGACCAGGGACAGCTTCAACGAGCGGCTCCGGGCGCTCACGACGGCGCTGGACGCCGCCCAGCGAGCGACCACCGAGCTGGATCAGCAGTGGCGGACCATCCGCTGGGACGACATCCCGGGCGGTGGCCCCGAGGGGGTCGACGACTGGTGGCAGGCGCTGACGGGGAGCGGGGCGCACCCGGAGCGCATTTTGATCGTGCGGCGGGCCTACAACCGCGCGCTGGAGGGGATGCGCGCGGCGGAGCAGCTCCTGCAGCCCTGGGTCATCCGCCACCTGCGCTCGCGGTTCCTGGCCGCGGGCATTCCGCGGCGGCGCCGCCTCGATGGCCTGGCCCTCAAGAGCGACCAGGACGGTGAACGCGAGGGCATCCCCATCGCCGAGGACGCGGTCCTACCGTTCCTGCTGGCGGCGCGCAGCCAGGCCATGGTGGCCAGGAGCCAGCGGGCGGGCGGGACTGCCCGGGCCACGTTCGCCGAGGGTCTGGCGTCCAGTTACGAGGCCTTCCTGGAGACGCGGAACAAAGACGCGCAGGAGGAGCCGGGCGTCGAAGAGGAGGCCGAAGGACAGTTCGATGAAGACGTGCGGCTCGCCCGGTACCTGCAGCGCCTGTACGAGGCGTTGCCGTCGGGTGAGTCGCTCGGCCGTCACCCCAAGGTCCTGCCGCTGGTCGAGCGGGTGACGGTTCTCTGGGAACGCGGCGAGAAGGTCGTCGTCTTCTGCCACTACCTGGCGACCGGGCGGGCCCTCGTCCGGCACATCTCGGCGGCACTCGATCGGTGCATGTACGCGACAGTGAGCCGGAGCGTGGGCTGCTCCAACGCAGAGGCGCGTGACCGGGTCCGGCGCGCCGGGGACGCCTTTGATCAGGGCCGGCCGCTGGAGCGGGCGCTCGCCGAGTTCCTGGAGCCCGTGCTCGCCGATCACCCGACGTTGGCGGGCGACTTGGCCAGCCGCGTCCACGAGGTCGTGCGGCGCTTCGTCCGCACGCCCCCGTTCCTCACGCGATACCTGAATCTGGGCCGGACCGACCGGGCCGACGCGTTCCATGCCGCGCTCGACACCACCGACGGTTCGGGACTGACGCTCCGCCGCAAGCTGGAGGACTTCGTCGCGTTCATTGCCGACCGCTGCCAGGACAACGAGCGCGAGGAGTACCTGGAGGCCCTCGAGGGCATCACGCCCGGGGCCCGCGGCGAGCCGCCGCGCGACACGTCCGATCTGGACGAGGTGCGCGGCGGCATTCGCCTGCCGAACGTCCGCCTGGCAAACGGCCCCGTGCGGCAGGATACCCGCCGGCGCCTGCTGCTGGGGTTCAACAGCCCGTTCTTCCCCGAGGTGCTGGTCGCCTCCAGCGTGATGGCCGAGGGAGTCGACCTCCACCTCAACTGTCGCTACGTCATCCACCACGACCTGAGCTGGAACCCCAGCACTGTCGAGCAGCGCACCGGCCGGGTCGACCGCATCGGAGCCAAGGCGGAGCGGGCCGGCGAGCCCATCTTCGTCTACTGGCCGTACGTTGCGGGAACCCAGGACGAGAAGATGTTTCGCGTCGTGCGCGATCGCGAGCGCTGGTTCCAGGTGGTCATGGGCGAGCACTACATGACCGACGAGCTGAGCACTGATCGTCTTGCTGATCGAGTGCCGCTTCCGGAGGAGGCGGCCATGGCGCTGGCGTTTCGGCTGGAGGTGCATGGTCGCAAGCGAGAGGGTGTTCCGACGGCCGAGACGTAGGATGAAGGGACGTCCCTCCGGCAACTGCGGCGGCTCGCATGTCCAGCCCATCGGGACCGTTTGGGAGCAGACAGTCCGCTCTCCACTGTCGCTGTTCACGCTGCGGATCGTTGGGGGACCCGGGCGGAAAGGGCGAGCCGCTCGCAGGATGCCCCCCCGCCGCAGGTCGGTGAGCCACCATGGCGACGTCTACTTTGTGGCGACGAGGTCGACGGCGGGGTGTGCGACGTGGGCGGTGACGGCATCGTGGGCGACCCCTTCATCCCCGTCTGCACCTCCGAGGGCGATGCCTCCGCACCTTCGACGTGGGCAACATGGACGACGAAGCGCCGAACATGGCGCCAGCGACGCCGCCAAGCCTCCGACGCCGATCAGGCACATGATGATGTCCGATGAACCGCCGAGTCCCGTACCTTCCCCGCCTCTTCTCGTAGCGGCTACGCGTCCTGCCGGATGCGGAGGTCCTGCCCGAGCCTCGCTACGAGTAAGGCGCGCAAGTCGGCCCTCGTCGTCGTTGTTGTCGTCGAAGGAACCCGCGGCGGGATCCCGCCCGGGTGACGCGAGGGCGGCCGGGGCCTCAGGAGCGCGATGTCCTCGTCGGACCCGAACAACAGCACGCGTCGGCGGACCGTCGTCGCCGAGACCCCGAGGCGGCGGCCGATCTCCTCGGGGGAGCGACCGTCGCGCAGGAGGCGGACGATGACGAACGGGTCGACGTCGCAGTAGGGCCGGCCGCAGATCCCCAGGCGCTGGGCACGCTCGCATCCGATGCGCCACCCCTCGGTACGTCCCCACAGCGCGAGCGCTTCGAGTGCATCGTCGACCTCGCGGCCGGAGGCCGCCAGCGTGTCGAGGTTCTCGACCAGCGCGACCAGGGGGACGCGTCGGCGTGCTAGGCTGCGGATCAGGCGCCGGACGATGTAGGGCGACATCTCCACGTCACGGAGACTCCGAACGACGATGGCATCCACCCTGTGGCGTCTGCCGAGGAACAGCGCGTTTCCCAGGCCGGGACGGATCCGTCGACGATCCCGGCGGTGCTCCACGCGATCGCTCCCGCCGAGTACGGCGTCGACCTGCCAGCCTGCCTTCCTGCTGCAGCGTCGCGCGAACTCGGCCCCGACCGTGTCGCGTCCGTAGATAGCCACCTGCTTCTTCATGGCGCCCATTCTCTCGAGGTCGCCGATGGCCGGCGAGTGGGATTCCGTCGCGGCGTCGGCTCACGCGTCGCGTCCGTCACCGTCATCGTGTCTCTCACGCCGTCGGCCGCGATGCGCGACGTGCGGGGCGGCACCGAAGGGAGACGACGGGCGAGGTGGGAGATTGGGGTGGCGTCGTCCCGTCGTCTCGTTGGCGCCGATGCGGTCCGCCGGGCGTCCCGGCGGGCTGATCGGTCGCGGTGGCTCATGCGCGACGCCACTTCTACGCCTCCGGGATCTCGCCGACGAGAAGCAGCAGCCGCGCGAGGGCCATGCGAGCCTGGTAGCGCTGCATTGCCAGCCCGACCTGTGCGGCCGTGTGGCGCTGCTGCGCCAGGTCGACCTCGAGGCTCGACGCCTCTCCGAGCGCGAAGCTGGCCTCGGTCAGGTGCAGAGTCTCCGCGGCGACATCGACCTGGCGTTCGGCGGTCTCGACCGCGGTCAGCGATGCCTCGTAGTCCCGCCACGCCGTCCGCACCTCGGCCTTGACGGTCTGCTCGACGGACTCGACGTTGGCCTCCGCCTGGACGATCTCCGCTCGCCTCTGGTCAAGGAGGCCGTACCGGGATTCGTCGTAGATGGGGATGTCCAGCGCGAGCATCAGGAACCAGACGTTCCGGCGGCCGCCGAACCCCGACGGCTCGGTCAGCTCCGTCGTGTCCTGCCACGTCACGGAGACCGACGGGAAGAACGCGGCCCATGCGCTCCACAGGCCCTCCTCGGCGACGTCCAGGGCGGCTCGACGGAGCTGGACGTCCGGACGGTCCGCGAGCGCCTGCTCGACGAGCTGCCCGTCCGACCCCGGCACGGCGTACTCCGCGTCCGGGCTGACGGGTACCGGCAGCTCGTCCATGACGAGGAGGCCGGCGAGCGCCTCCCGCGCCCGCTCGTAGCCGAGCACCGCAGCCTCGTGCGCCAGACGAGCCGCTTCCATCTCGAGTTCCGCGATCGACGCGTCCACGGCCGCTCCCGCCCCCAGGTCCAGCTTCGTCCGGGCCGCACGGTGACGTTCCCTGGCGGTCCTGTACGCCGTCGCCTGAATGTCGATCAGCTCCGCTGCCGCCAGCGCGCCGTAGTAGGCGACTGCCACCCCGATCCGGATCTGCCGCTGCGCCTCCTGCTCGCTGAGAATCGCGATGGAGCGACCCAGCCTGGCGGTCTCGATGGCCGAGTAGATCGGCATGTTGAAGAGCGGCGCCTCGATCGTCACGCTGGTCTGGACGACGTTCTGCGGCACGAGGACCATCGGCGGAGGCGGGTCCATCCCGGGGATCAGCGCGGCAAGGGCGCCGAAGTCTGCGGTCGTCTCCTGGTCGTTGAGCGTGTAGGCGAGCTGCGCGGAGACTCGCGGCAGGAGCGCTCCCCATGCCTGGTGGAGCAGCGCGTCTGCGCGATCCAGTTCGGCGCGCACGGCCCGGATGTCGGGGTGCCTCGCCACCGCCAAGTCGAGTGCCTCGGCAAGCGTCAGCACAGGGCCGGGCTCCGGCTCGGCGAGTTCGTCCTCCTCCGTCGGCGAGGGGTCGGGCTCGCCCGCCGTGTCCTCATCTGTCGCCGGCGCCGCGGGATCTGCCGCGTCCGGGACGGGAGCCGTCTCCATGGCCGGCAACGAGTCCGTCGAGGTCGAAACGGCGGCCACGGACGCCCGACCTCGCGGTTCGTCGGCCGTGACCTCCTGGGCCTGCAGCCGACTCGCGACCCCGAGGCCAACCAGTACGATCGAAACGGCTGCCTGTGCCGCCGCAAGACGGGTAGCGGCCACCGTGGCGCCCCCGCGGGCTCCGGCGCCGGAGGCGTGCTTCGGGCGCTGCAGCCATGGCCGCCGCCGAGTCATGGCGAGACGCCTCCCTTCCCGCCCTCCGCACCCTGGACGGCCGGAGCCGCATCCGCGGCCTGCGAGGCGGCGGCCCGTCGCGCAGCCTCCTTCCGCTCCCGCCTGCCTCGCAGGGTGAGGCGGTCCATCCACACGTAGAACACCGGGACGACGACCAGGGTCAGCAGCGTGGAGGTCACGACGCCGCCGATGACGGCGATGGACATCGGTGCCCGCATCTCCGACCCCTCGCCCGAGCCGATCGCCATGGGGAGCATCCCGAGCACCATCGCCGCGGACGTCATCAGGATCGGCCGAAGGCGGGTGGGACCCGCCTCCAGCAGCGCATCGACGATGCCGAGACCGCGTCCGCGGAGCTGATTGGTGAAGTCGACGAGCAGGATGGCGTTCTTCGTAACTAGGCCCATGAGAAGGACGATTCCGATCATGGCCGGCACGCTCAGCGGCATGCGGAACAGGAACAGGGCCGACAGCGCGCCCGCGACGGCGAGCGGGAGGGAGAGCATGATCGTGAACGGATGCAGGAAGGACTCGAACTGCGAGGCAAGGACGAAGTAGATGAAGAGGACCGCGAGGACCAGCGCGATCGCCATGTCGCGCATGCTCTCCTCCATGATCTCGGCCTCGCCGGCGAAGCGGAACGAGTAGCCCGCCGGGACGGTCGTCCGGTCGAGCTTCGCCTGGATGTCCGCGACCACGTCTCCGAGCGGCCGCCCCGAGACGTTGGCGGCGACCGTGATCTGCCGTTCCCGGTCCAGGCGCTCGATCGTCGCCGGCATCGCCCGGCGCTCCAGATGGGCGACGTCCCGGAGGTACGCGGTCCGGCCCGGGGCGGCCGGGACGGGAAGGCGCAGGAGCTGATCGATGCTCCCGCGGTCCTCGGGCTCGAGCTGCACCCGGACCTCGCGATCGTGCTCGCCCACCTGGTACTTCGCGACGACCGCCCCCTCCACCGCGGTCTGCACCGCGGCCGCCACGGAGGCGAACGAGACGCCCATGTTCGCCGCCCGGGCGCGGTCCAGGACGAGATGCACCTCGGGCATCCCGGGACGGTACGTCATCGCCACGTCCCGCACGCCCCGCGTGCCCTCCACCACGTCGCGTGCCTGGCGGGCAAGCTGCGCCAGCGAGCCGTAGTCGGGGCCCCGGACGTACAGGACGATGGGTGCCTGGGCCACGCTGGAGGCGGATTCCATCGACGCCCCGCTCTCGTCGGCGATGCGCATGTTGTAGTCGAGGCCCGGGATCGCGCTCAGGCGCGGACGGATCGCCTCCATGATCTGCTCCAGCGACCGGGTGCGCTCCAGCTTCGGCTTCGCCTTGACGCGGATGGACGCCTTGCTCACTTCCCCGCCCGGGCCGATGACCGTGGCCAGCGTGACGACCTCCGGCACGTCGCGCAGCACGTCCTCGACCCGGCGTACCATCCGGTCGGTCTGCTCGAGGGAGGTCCCGGCAGGCAGCTCGATGTTGACGTCGAAGTTGCCGAGGTCCGTGCCCCCGAACAGCTCGCTTCCGATGAAGCCGGTGAGGCCCAGGCTCCCGGCGAAGACGACGACGGCTCCGAACGCGACCGTCTTCCTGTGTCCGAGAGCCCAGCGCAGGACCCGCCGGTAGGCTCCGTCCAGGGCGTCGTACCCCCTGGCCAGCGGGCCCCAGACGCGGTGGCGCCGCATCCGGTCGTGGTGGTCGGGTGCGATCTTCTGGACGATGCGCGAGGACAGCATCGGGTCGAGGGTGAACGACACGATCAGCGAGGCCAGGACCGCGGCGATGGTCGTCACGCCGAACTCGCGGAACATCTTCCCGATCATCCCGCCCACGAAGACGATGGGACCGAAGACGGCCACTACCGTGAAGGTGGTCGCCATGACGGCCAGGGCGATCTCGGAGGTGCCGTTGCGGGCGGCGGCGATCGGGTCCTCGCCCCGCTCCATGTGGCGGAAGATGTTCTCCCGGACCACGACCGAGTCGTCGATCAGCATGCCGATCGAGAGCGAGAGGGCCATCATCGTCATCAGGTTGAGCGAGAAACCGAACTGCCACATCACGAAGAAGGCGGCGATCACGGAGGTCGGGAGCGCAACGGCGGAGATCAGCGTCGAGCGCCAGTCGAGCATGAAGAGGAAGATCACGACGACGGCGAGGATCGCCCCCAGGATCAGCGCCTCCCAGAGCCCCGACATGTTGGAGCGGATGAAGCGGGAGCCGTCGATCACGTTCGTGATCGTCACGTCCGGGGGCAGCCGGTCGCGGAGCCTGGCGATTGCGCGCTCGACGCCGTCCACGACCGCGACCGTGTTGGTGCCGGCCTGCTTCTGGATCTCGAAGGTCACGCACTCCACGCCGTCGACCCGCGTGAGCGTGCGCCTCTCGCGCACGCTCTCCACGACGCGCCCGACGTCGCGCACGCGGAGCAGGGAACCCGAGGGCAGCGTGGCAAGCACCACCTCGCCGACCTCGTCCGGGCGCCGGAACCGCCCGGAGGCCTTGAGGCCGACCTCGCCCGCGTCGCTCGTCAGCCGGCCGCTCGGGAGATCGAAGCCCTCGGCACCGATCGCTGCCGCGACGCCGTTGACGGTCACGCCGAATGCCTCCAGCCTGCCCGTGTCGAGCTCGACGCGCAGCTCCCGGACGGTCCCGCCGGAGATCGTCACGCTGGCGACGCCGTTCACGCGCTCCAGGGCGGGACGGATGACGTCGTCGACGAACAGGCGCGTGTCCGCGACGTCCCGGCTGCTCGCCACGCTGTAGGTCAGGATGGGGGCGGCCGACGCGTCGAGGCGTGAGACCGTCGGATCAAGGACGTCCCGCGGGAACGTCGGACGCACGAGAGCGATGCGGTCGCGGACGTCGCCGGCGGCGCGCTGGACGTCCGCCGACATCTGGAAGGTCACGATGACCGTCGACATCGACTCCCTGGAGTAGCTGCGGACCTCGTCCACGCCGTTGATGCTCGACAGGGCCTCCTCGATCGGGCGCGTGACCTGCGACTCGACCTCCTCCGGCCCGGCCCCCGTGTAGGGCGTCACGACGGTGAAGACGGGAAGCGAGATGTTGGGATAGAGGTCGACGCCGAGCCGGTAGATCGCGAGGCCGCCCAGGACGACGACGGCCGACGCCACCATCGCCGTGAGGACCGGCCGATCGATGGAGACGTTGGAGATCCTCATCGGGTCGACCCTCCGGTGGTCCGCCTCGCCGCGACCTCGACCGCCGCGCCGTCCGAGAGCTTGGCCTGTCCGGAGACGACGACCTCGTCGCCCGCGGCGATGCCCGAGATCACCGGGCAGTAGCCGTCGACTGCCGGAGCGAGTTGCGGCTGGACGGCGACGGCGCTGCCTTCCCGCACGACGTAGACGGCGGGACCCGCGGGCAGGGAGACGACGGCAGCCTCCGGAACGGCGAGCCGGCTGGACCGGCCGACGACGACGACCGCGGTGGCCAGCGCGTTGGGAAGCAGGGCCGCGTCCGGGTCGCGGATAGCGACCTCGACGTCCGCGCGCCGGGTTGCAGGATCCAGACTCGGGGCGATCCTGGTCACGACGCCGCGAGCACCCGCGCCTCCGACGTCGACCGACGCGATCTCGACGGCCTGGTTGGGCCGGAGCCGGGCAAGGCTGGCCGCGTCGACGGCGCCTTCCATGCGGAGCTCTTCCAGATCCTGGATCCGGAAGAGGGGCTGTCCCGGAAACGCCTGCGACCCCGGGTCCACGAGTCGCTGCACGACGGTCCCCGAGATCGGGCTCGTGACGTCGGCGTTCTTGAGCGTCTCGGCGACCACGTCCGCCGCGGCCCGGGCCACCGGCACCTGCGACTCGGCCGTCCGTACCGCAGCCAGCGCTGCGCGGTTCGCGGACTCGGCGGCTTCGACGTCCGCCTCCGACGCGAGTCCCGCATCACGCAGTGCGCGCACGCGATCGAGTTGCTGCCGGGCCGGCCGCACGGCGACTCGCGCCTGCGCCAACACGGTCGTCGCCGCCTCCACCTGGGCCGCGGCCTGGGCCGCCTGCAGTTCGGTCTCGTGGCGCTCGACGACCGCAAGGACCTGGCCCGCGACGACGCGGTCACCGGCCTCGACCAGAACCTGCTCGACGCGGCCCGGGACCTTGGCAAAGACGTCGAGTTCGGTCCGGGGCCGGATCACCCCCGTGAACTCGACGCGGTCGACGAACTCCCGCTCGGCGGCGGGCGCGACCTCGACCGAGAGACGCTTCGGGCCGGCGGGCTGGTCGGCCGCGGCCTTCTCTTCCTCGGCCTCCATTACGCGGACGCCGAACACCGCGGCGACGCCGACCAGGATCAGCGCGAGCACGAGCCATCGGAGGAGCTTCTTCATCGCCGACTCCCCGGGACCGTGGCCTCGGCCCCGTCCACGCGGGGGCCGCTCCGGACGGTCGCCGGGGGCCAGTTCAACAACCGTGCCAGCGTCGCGAGCGGGTCGTGGCGTGCGCGCAGGGGAGGGCACGCTGGTTGCACGTTCGGGACTCGCGGACGGCGAGGTGACCTCGACATGGCAACGGAACAGCACAGTACGGATCGGTCGGCGCCTGACCGTCCTGCACGGGCCCTTCGGTCACGGGAGGACGGCGCCGGGCAGCGTGCGGCGGCTCGCGGCTGCCCGGAACGGGGTGGCGACGACGTGCGCGCGCGTTGGATGTACGATGCATCGATGGGCGTGCGACGCCGTCGTCCGGAGACCGTTGCCCGGGCTTCCGTGCAGGCCTGCACGGAAACCCGTACAGGAGCAAGCGATGGGTGACGCGAAGGCCGACCCTGCCCGCGGTGGTCCCGAGTTCGCCGAGAGCCCGCCGGGCCGAGCCTCTGTTCCCCCCTTCGACGCCGGTCCGGACGAGGCTCTCGCCGACGGAGCGCTCGATCAGGCGGTGGAGCACGAGATCGAGCGGTCCTTCGTGCCGGGTTTCGTGACGCGGATCCGCGGCCGGCCGCTGACGTTCGTCCTGCTGGCGGGCTGGTTCGTCGGTCTCCTGGCCATCGGCGGTGCGCTTGGCCAACCCCTCTCGTGGCGGTTCTGGGTCCTGGCCTCCTGCGTCGTGCCGGGCATGGGCGCCGCGGTCCTCAAGCTCCGGCGGCGATGGGGCCTCATGGCCGTCAACCAGCGACTCGTGCTGTTCCTTCTCGGCCTCGTCACCTACGCGGCCGTGATCGTCACGACCGGCGGCATCGTCAGTCCGTTCCTCGTGATGCTCCTGATGCTGACCACGATCGGCGCGATCGACCTCGGCCGTGCGAGACCCACCATCCTGCTGGTGGCTGCGACGGTCGCCGTGCTGTGGGGATTCGTTCTCGCGGAGTGGCTTGGCTTCGGACCGCTGCCTCCTCACTGGCTTCGCGAGGTGACGCCCGCCGCCGGCGGCTGGTACCCTTGGATCGTCGGAATCGTGATGACGGCGATGATGGCCACCGGCGCGATGCGGGCGCTTGCCCAGCGCCGGGCCATGGAGCGCGTGATCGCGAGGGCCACGACCGCACAGCGCGAGACGGTCGCCGCGATGCGCGACCGGAATCGAGACCTCCTGACGCTCTCGGGCATCCTCGCGCACGAACTCAGGAACCCTCTCACGTCCATCCAGGGACTCGCTTGGCTGCTGGCCGACGAGCTGCCGGCGGGAGGGCGACAGGCCGAGCACGCCGCCGTCCTGCTGCAGGAGTCGCGCCGGATGGGATCGACCCTGGACGAGTTCCTCAACCTGTCGAGACCGCTGGAGGGCGTGTCGATGCGTTCGGTGTCCCTGTCGTCGCTGGCTTCGGACGTGAAGGTGCTGCACGAAGGGCTGGCAGCGGCACGCGGAGTCACGCTGGAAGTCGATGCCCCCCGGGCTTCCGAGCGGCCATGCGAGCCGCGGAAGCTGCGCCAGGCGCTCGGCAACCTCATCCAGAATGCGCTCGACGCGGTGCCGCGGGGCGGCCACGTCACGCTCCGCGTGCGCTCGCGGAGCGGCGGGGAGACGCTGTTCGAGGTGGAGGATGACGGGTCTGGCCTGGCAGCGGAGGTCCGCGACAGGCTGTTCCGGCCGGGCGCGACCACGAAGCCGCATGGGACCGGGCTCGGACTGACCATCGCGCGGTGGATCGCGGAGGAACACGGCGGGTCTCTCGAGATCCGGGACCGCCCGGCCGGCGGCTGCCTGGCCACGCTCGTGTTGCCGGCTATGCCGG
This sequence comes from uncultured Myxococcales bacterium, assembly GCA_964568275.1. Taxonomy (GTDB): domain Bacteria; phylum Myxococcota_A; class Polyangia; order DRWM01; family JAAZOP01; genus JAAZOP01. The sequence goes on along the minus strand of CAZMRP010000013.1, from coordinate 9,375 downwards.
ACCGGGCGGCCGAGCCCGGGCAGGATGCGCTCCAGGGAGCGGTCGCATGAACCCCACCATCCTCGTCGTCGACGACGAACCCGCCGTGCGCTACACGCTGCGCGCCATCCTCGAGCGCGAGGACCTGGGCGTGGAGGAGGCGTCCGACGGCGCGGAGGCCATCGACCGCGTCCGCCGCGGCGGCATCGATCTCGTCGTCTCCGACCTGCGCATGCCCGGCATGGACGGGATGCAGTTCCTCGCCGAGCTCCAGGCGCTGCCACGTGGGCCACGGGCGATCGTGATCACCGCACACGGCTCGGAACGTCACGCGGTCGAGGCGATGAAGCGCGGCGCGCTCGACTACTTCCCCAAGCCCCTCGACGGGGACGAGATACTCCGCGTCGTGCGACGGAGCCTGGAGACGGTCCGTCTGGCCGACGAGAACCGGCGGCTTCGGGCCCGGCTCGCCCTGGGCCGAACGATGGTCTTCGAGTCGGCGGCGATGATCACCGTCGCGGAGCTCGTCGAGCGCGTGGCCCCGCGGGATGTCACGGTGCTCATCACGGGGGAGAGCGGGACGGGCAAGGAGCTCGTCGCGCAGGCGATCGTCAAGGCGTCTCGCCGCGCCAGCGGGCCTTACGTTCGGCTCAACTGCGCGGCACTGCCTCGCGACCTTGCGGAAGCGGAGTTGTTCGGCCACACGCGGGGCGCGTTCACCGGAGCGGCGCACGCCCGGCCCGGGCTCTTCCGCGAGGCCAACGGGGGCACGCTCCTCCTGGACGAGATCTCCGAACTCGATCCCGCAGCCCAAGGGCTCCTGCTGCGGGCCCTTCAGGAGAAGGAGATCCGTCCGGTCGGCGAGGAGAAGGCCCACGTCGTCGACGTGCGCGTCCTGGCCAGTACGAACCGGGACTTGGCCACCGAGGTCGAGGCCGGTCGGTTCCGCCAGGACCTGTTCTATCGGCTGAACGTGGTCGCCGTCCGCGTGCCTCCGCTCCGCGAGCGGCCCGAGGACGTCGTGCCGCTGGCCGAGCATTTCGCCCGGCGTTTCGGCGACCGGTTCGGGATCGACAACCCGCGGCTCTCCCGGCGGGTGCTCGACCGCCTGCAGCAGGCGGACTGGCCGGGCAACGTGCGCGAGCTGGAGCACGCGATCGAACGCCTGCTGGCCTTGGCCACGGGTCCGGAGATCGACGAGGATCCGTTCGGGTCGGCACCGTCCGTGCCGCCGGCCGACGAGGAGACCGACCTGCGGGCGCGGATGAGGCGCATCGAGCGCGGGATGATCGCGGAGATGCTTGAGCGCTGCCAGGGGAACCAGAGCGAGACCGCCCGGCAACTCGGCATCGGCCGCATGACGCTGATCGAGAAGATGAAGCGGTACGGGCTGAAGTAGACCGGGCTTGGCAGGCGTGTGTCCCTTCGCTTCCCGCGGCGCGGCAGGGCCTCGGTCAGGTCGTCGCGGCCGAGCGCGATGTGCCGATCCGGGCGCCAACCCGCGACGACTACGGTCGGGACTTGGGCGCGTCCGCGGTTCCCCCATCGCGTGGTTCGCCCCGCACGCCGTGCAGGAAGAGGTCAACGATCGTTCCCACGCGATCACCGAGTTGACCCTCTCGTCCGCCGGAGTACCACGGTTCGAAGAACCCAAACATCAGCCCCATGAGCGCGAAGGCCACCTCGTCGACGTTTCGGCCTCCGAGATCCGCCGGCGAGGCGACCTCAGCCAACCACTTCGTCAGGTGATGATGAAAGGGGTTGCTCGCGGGGATTCCGTACTTCAGGGGTAGTGTCCCAACACGTGGTGTAACAGCGACGACCTGAAGGTGGTGGAAAAGGAAGGCCATCGCGTAGTTCAATTCGTGACTGCCAAGACACGAAAGGAGAACTTCGCGATGGCCAAGAAGAGTGTCCGACAGGTCGAGGAACTTGTGAAGCAGGTCGTGGAAGAGGGTGCGGGGACGGAGGTGCTGCGCCGCGCGCTGGAGGCGGCGCTGGCGGCGATCATGGAGGGCGAGGTGTCGGAGCTGGCCGGGGCCGGCTACGGGGAGCGGAGCGAGGAAAGGCTGACGCATCGAAATGGCTATCGGAATCGGCGGCTGGATACGCCGCTAGGCACGACGGAGTTGCACATTCCGCGGCTGCGGCAGGGCTCGTACCAGCCGAGCTTTCTGCGATCGAGGCAGCGTTCCGACGAGTCGCTGCTGGTGGCGTTGGTGGAGTGCTTCCAGCAAGGAGTGTCGACGCGAAAGGCCGAGGAGGTCGCGCGGTCGTTGGGGGTGGACGGCATTTCGAAGAGCACGGTGAGCCGGATGCTGGACGTGTTGGACCCGCAGGTCGAGGCCTTCCGGCAACGGGCGTTGCGGTCATGCGCGTACGTGTACGTCGACGCGCGATACGAGAACGTCCGCGAGGACCACGCGATCCGGAAGATGGCGGTGCTGGTCGCGGTCGGAGTCCGGGAGGACGGGACGCGGGAGGTGCTCGGGTACTGGGTGGCGCCCACGGAGAACGAGGCGTACTGGGGTGACTTCCTGCAGGACCTGCGGCGGCGGGGCCTGGAGAAGGTGCAGCTCGTCATCAGCGACGCGCACGAGGGACTGCGGAAGGCGATCCAGCGTCATCTGCCGGGCGCTCGGTGGCAGCGGTGCAAGGTGCATTTCCTGCGAAACGTCGGAGCGCGCCTGCCGCTGAAGAAGCGCCCGGCGATGCTGGCGCTGGTCAAGACGATCTTCGCCCAGGACACGCTGGCCGAGGCACTCCACCAGCGACAGGAGGTCGTGCAGCTCTTCCGCAAGGCGAAGCAGCACGAGGCAGCCGATCTCCTGGAACACGCCGACGACGTCCTGACGTACATGAACTTTCCGCGCGACCACTGGCCGAAGCTGCACTCGACGAACATGCTCGAGCGCTTGAATCGCGAGCTGAAGACGCGGACGCGAGTCGTCTCGATCTTCCCCAACCGGGCATCGCTGATCCGCCTGGCAGGCGCCCTGCTGCTGGAGGAGAACGACGAATGGCTGGTCGGCCGACGGTACATCGGCGAGCAATCGATGAAGCTGCTGGCGGATCCCAAGAGCCGCCTGGAACAGGTCATTCCGGGAGCCGGCCATCTGGTCGCGTGCCGCAGCGTCCTGCCCCCCGCGGGGGGCAGGACGCCCACCCGAGGCAAGGCGAACGGCCGCGGTCACCGGGTGAACGGCGTGGCAGGCCTGGCCGACGGGATGGGCTTCTAGCAAGGGACAGGCAAGGAGAACTGGGAGAGCTGGGAAGGAACGGAGATGAGGGCTACGCGATGGGCCTCCCTGTTACACCACTTGACGGGACACAACTACTTCAGGTAGTGTCCCAACACGTGGTGTAACAGCGACGACCTGAAGGTGGTGGAAAAGGAAGGCCATCGCGTAGTTCAATTCGTGACTGCCAAGACACGAAAGGAGAACTTCGCGATGGCCAAGAAGAGTGTCCGACAGGTCGAGGAACTTGTGAAGCAGGTCGTGGAAGAGGGTGCGGGGACGGAGGTGCTGCGCCGCGCGCTGGAGGCGGCGCTGGCGGCGATCATGGAGGGCGAGGTGTCGGAGCTGGCCGGGGCCGGCTACGGGGAGCGGAGCGAGGAAAGGCTGACGCATCGAAATGGCTATCGGAATCGGCGGCTGGATACGCCGCTAGGCACGACGGAGTTGCACATTCCGCGGCTGCGGCAGGGCTCGTACCAGCCGAGCTTTCTGCGATCGAGGCAGCGTTCCGACGAGTCGCTGCTGGTGGCGTTGGTGGAGTGCTTCCAGCAAGGAGTGTCGACGCGAAAGGCCGAGGAGGTCGCGCGGTCGTTGGGGGTGGACGGCATTTCGAAGAGCACGGTGAGCCGGATGCTGGACGTGTTGGACCCGCAGGTCGAGGCCTTCCGGCAACGGGCGTTGCGGTCATGCGCGTACGTGTACGTCGACGCGCGATACGAGAACGTCCGCGAGGACCACGCGATCCGGAAGATGGCGGTGCTGGTCGCGGTCGGAGTCCGGGAGGACGGGACGCGGGAGGTGCTCGGGTACTGGGTGGCGCCCACGGAGAACGAGGCGTACTGGGGTGACTTCCTGCAGGACCTGCGGCGGCGGGGCCTGGAGAAGGTGCAGCTCGTCATCAGCGACGCGCACGAGGGACTGCGGAAGGCGATCCAGCGTCATCTGCCGGGCGCTCGGTGGCAGCGGTGCAAGGTGCATTTCCTGCGAAACGTCGGAGCGCGCCTGCCGCTGAAGAAGCGCCCGGCGATGCTGGCGCTGGTCAAGACGATCTTCGCCCAGGACACGCTGGCCGAGGCACTCCACCAGCGACAGGAGGTCGTGCAGCTCTTCCGCAAGGCGAAGCAGCACGAGGCAGCCGATCTCCTGGAACACGCCGACGACGTCCTGACGTACATGAACTTTCCGCGCGACCACTGGCCGAAGCTGCACTCGACGAACATGCTCGAGCGCTTGAATCGCGAGCTGAAGACGCGGACGCGAGTCGTCTCGATCTTCCCCAACCGGGCATCGCTGATCCGCCTGGCAGGCGCCCTGCTGCTGGAGGAGAACGACGAATGGCTGGTCGGCCGACGGTACATCGGCGAGCAATCGATGAAGCTGCTGGCGGATCCCAAGAGCCGCCTGGAACAGGTCATTCCGGGAGCCGGCCATCTGGTCGCGTGCCGCAGCGTCCTGCCCCCCGCGGGGGGCAGGACGCCCACCCGAGGCAAGGCGAACGGCCGCGGTCACCGGGTGAACGGCGTGGCAGGCCTGGCCGACGGGATGGGCTTCTAGCAAGGGACAGGCAAGGAGAACTGGGAGAGCTGGGAAGGAACGGAGATGAGGGCTACGCGATGGGCCTCCCTGTTACACCACTTGACGGGACACAACTGCGTGCTCCGGGAGACACCCGGGGCGACCGCTCTGGATCCCGGCCTGGGGCGAGAGACCGACGGAGCGGACCGATGACGACCGCCGCGTCTTCCCACCAGATTCCCCTCTCGTGCCGGTCCAAAGTGTTCTGGCCCCTCGTCGTCGCCGCGGCATTCGCGCCGGCCTGCCGGGATGCGGGGGCGCACGAGGATCCGGCGGCACTCCTGTCGGACGCAGGCCCCGGATCCCCGGCGGCCGGGGATGCGCCGGCGCCTTCCCCGTCCCGCGCCTCATCCGGGGCGATCGTCTCGACGGGCACGCTGATGCCGGCGTCCGAGTTGACGGTGATGTCGGAAGTGCCGGGCACGGTACTCCGAGTGCATGTCGACGAGGGTTCGATCGTCGCGGCGGGAAGCCCGCTGGCGGATCTCGACCCCACCGACTTCGACGTCAACCTCCGCTCCGCGAAGGCCAACCTCCGGGCCGCGCAGATCGGACTCCGCGCGGCCCGCCTGGAACGGAATCGCACCCGCGAGCTTGGAGCCGGGGGCGTGGTGCCCCGGGCCGCGCTCGACGGGGTGGACATCCAGTACGACGTGGCGGTGAACCAGGTGGCGCTGGCGGAACTGGGCGTGGAGATGGCCGAGCGCCGCCTCGGCCAGACGACGATCCGGGCGCCGTACGACGTCCTGGTGGCCAACCGTCTCGTGTCGGTCGGCACGGTGATCACGGCGATGCCGCCGACCCCGATGTTCCGGCTCCAGGACGTCCGGAACCTGCGGCTCCGGATCCGCGTGCCGGAACTGCAGATGCGGAGCGTGACGGTCGGCGACACGGTCGAGGCGACCTTCGCGAGCCTCGGGCGGACGGTCACCGAGCGGGTCACGATCGTCATGCCGACGGTGGATCCGCTGTCGCGGACGTTCGAGGTGATCGCGAACGTCGACAACTCGCAGTACGACATGGCGCTTCGCCCGGGCATGTTCGCGGAGGTGCGCATCCTCCCATCCGACGCAGTGGGGACCGCGATCGCCCCTCGGGCGACAGCCGTCCCTGTTCCTTCCCCGCCTCCCGCCATTGTCGGGACGGAGGGGGACGCGGGGACCGCGGCGGGCGAGGCGATGCCGGCGGATGCCGCGGGAGAGGGCAGGTAGCGGGGCCCCGCCATGCGACTCGCCGACGTCTCCATCCGGCGCCCCGTCACGACGACCATGGCCATCGCGGGCCTCGTGGTGTTCGGGCTGATCAGCTACACGAAGCTCGGGCTCGACCTGCTGCCGAACATCGACTTCCCGATCGCGACGATCACGACGATCTACCCGGGCGCGGATCCGGGGACGGTCGAGGAGAAGATCTCGAAGCCGCTGGAGGACGCCGTCAGCCAGGTCTCGGGCATCAAGACGCTCCGGTCCGTGAGCCTCGAGAACGTCAGCCAGGTGATCCTCGTCTTCGACCTCGACAAGGACATCAACATCGCGGTTCAGGAGGTCCGCGACAAGGTGTCCGCGGCACTGCGGACGCTGCCGCCCGACGTGGAACCGCCCCAGGTCGAGAAGATGGACCTTGGCGCCCTGCCGATCCTGACGCTGGCGGTGTCGGCGGACGAAGGCGTCCCGTACGGCGTGCTCGCGGAGTACGCGGACGGGCGGGTGAAGGAGCAGCTGCGCGGCATCGAGGGCGTCGGCGGCATCGACCTCATCGGCTACCGGGACCGAGTGATCTGGGTGCGCGCCGACCCGGAGAAGCTCAGCCGGTACAACCTCACGATGATGGAGGTGATCCAGGCGCTCAAGGCGCAGAACCTCGACATCCCGGCCGGTGCCGTGCCCGAGCCCGGGCGCCAGATCAGCGTGAAGCTGCAGGGCATGACGACGACGCTCGAGGAACTCCGCCGGGTCATGGTGATGAACTTCATGGGCGCGGTCGTCCGGCTGGGCGACGTTGCGACCGTGGAGGACGGGTTCGAGGAGGAGACCTCGCGCTCGCAGGTCAACGGCCGGGCGGCGCTCACCATCGTGATTCGCAAGCAGGCAGGCACGAACACGGTCGAGATGGTGCACCGGGTGAAGGCGGAACTCGACGCGATCCGTGCGCTCGCGCCCCCAGGCGTGCGTCTCGAGGTCGTCTCGGACCAATCGCTGTTCGTCGAGTCGTCCGTGGAGGACTCACTCTTCGACCTTCTCCTGGGCGGCATCCTCGCGGTTGTCGTCATCCTGGTCTTCCTGCGGAACCTGCGCATGACCTTCATCGCGGCGGTCGCGATCCCCACTTCCGTGATCGGCACCTTCGCCGTCATGCGCTCGCTGGGGTTCACGCTCAACTTCGTCACCCTGATGGGGTTGTCGCTCTCCGTCGGCCTCCTCGTGGACGACGCGATCGTTGTCCTCGAGAACATCTTCCGCCACGTCGAGCACGGCGAGTCGCGGCGGGAGGCGGCGTCCAGGGCGACGGAGGAGATCGGCCTTGCCGTGACCGCGACGACGTTCTCGCTGGTCGCCGTCTTCGTGCCGATCGCGACCACGGGCGGCATCGTCGGCCGTTTCCTCAAGGAGTTCGGCCTCACCGTCGCCACGGCCGTGCTCATCTCGCTCGTCATCTCGTTCACGCTGACGCCGATGCTCTCGGCGCGACTGGTCAAGGCGCCGAAGGGCAACTTCGTGACGCGGGCGGTCGAATGGGTGCTGCGCAAGACCGAGGCGGGGTACGCGTTCGTCGTCCGGGGCGCGGTGCGCCACCGGTTCCTCGTCGTCGTGCTGGCGTTGGGCATCCTCGGGGCTACCGGCTACCTCGCCGGCATGGTCGACCAGGAGATGATCCCCGAGGTCGACCAGGGCCAGTTCCAGATCACGATCGAGACGCCGCCCGGAAGCTCGCTCGGCCACACGCAGGAGGTGACCGACGACGTACTCGCGGTCCTGCGCGACACGCCCGGCATCCGGTACGTGCTGGCGAACATCGGCGGAGGCGCGGACCGCAGGATCGAGCGGGCGTCGGTCTCCGTCATGCTCGAGGATCGGTCGGAGCGGACCTACGGACAGCTTGAGCTGGAGTCGGCGCTGCGCCGGCGGTTCGAGGGCTACACGCGGGCCAAGATCTCGGTGGAGACACCCAGTCTTGTCCAGATAAGCGGCGCCAGCGCCGCGCTGATCCAGATGAACGTCCGCGGGCCCCTGCTGGACGAGTCCGTCCGGATTGCCGACGGGATCGTCGCCAGGATGCGGGCGGCGGGCGGCTACACGGACATCGACACGACGCACCGGACCGGGAAGCCGGAACTGGGCTTCGTTCCGGACCGCGAGCGGGCCTACGCCCTGGGCGTGCCGGTGGCCTACGTCGGGCAGGTCCTCCGCATGGCGATCGCGGGCGACAAGGTCTCGGAATTCCGGGAGGGCGGCGAGATGCACGACATCCGGCTGCGGATCTCCGAGGAAGGCCGTGGCGACCCCGAGACGCTGCTGGGGCTCGACGTCCGCTCGCCGTCCGGACAGATGGTGAGCCTCCGAAACGTCACCCGGGTCGCCGAGGGAACCGGCCCGCTGTCGATCGACCGGCAGGCGGGGCAGCGGCAGGTGACGATCCTGGCGAACCTGCAGGACAAGCCGCTGGGCGTCGCGATCGACGAGCTGCGCGAATTCGCGAGGGCGGAGACGCACCAGCCGGGATACGGGACGGACTTCTCCGGACAGGCCGAGGCCATGGAGGAGAGCTTCCAGCTCCTGTTCGAAGCGTTGGCTCTCGCGATCCTCTTCATCTACCTCATCCTGGCGGCGCAGTTCGAGAGCTTCATTCACCCCTTCACGATCATGTTGTCCCTGCCGTTGTCGCTGGTCGGCGCCATCGGCGCGCTGCTGATCACCGGGAACTCGCTGTCGATGCTCGCGATGATCGGGTTCATCATGCTGATGGGCCTCGTGACGAAGAACGCGATCCTCCTCGTCGACTTCGCCATCCAGGGACAACGGCGGGGGCTCTCGATCAACGACGCCGTCGTCGAAGCGGGACGGATCCGCCTGCGCCCGATCCTGATGACCACGGCGGCAATGGTCTTCGGCATGCTCCCGATCGCGCTGGGCACGTCGCGCGGCGCGGAAATGCGCGCCCCGATGGCGATCGCGGTCATCGGCGGCGTCCTCACGTCCACACTGCTGACGCTGGTCGTCGTGCCCGTCGTCTTCTCCCTCGTCGAGGGCGCCAAGCGCAGGCTGGGCTTCCGCGGTGCCCGAGTCGCGGCAGATGCCTCGCAGGCACCGGAGGTGCAGCAGTGAGCCCCGTTCGATGGGCGTGGGCCATCGCGGGAATCGGTCTGCTCGGCCTCGCGCCGGCCGCTGCGCAGGAGGGTCCAACGGCGGCGCCGCCGACGGCGGATGCCGCGGGCGTCGCCGGGGACGACGCCGATGCGGACGCCCTGCCATTGCCGGAGCCGGGACCGGAGGTGACGCTGGAGCAGGCGTTCGAGCTTGCGGTTGCCCGCAGGGGGCTATCCACTTGGCTCAGGTGGGCCCAGCCCGTTGTGGTCGGCCCCGCC
>CAZMRP010000012.1:0-22837 GCA_964568275.1 uncultured Myxococcales bacterium | reverse complement strand
CGGCGCCCCAGGCCTACACGCCCCCCGCGGCGGCCACCCCACCGCTCGCCGCCGCGCCCGACGAGGACGCCGACGACGGGACGCCCGACGGCATCCCGCCCTGGGCGCTGCCCGACATGTCCAACCCGCAGGAGCGCGCCGCGCTGCTGTCGCGAATGGCCGTGATCGCCGCCGCCGACGGCGTCGTCACCGCCCAGGAACGCCGGCTGCTCAAGAAGTGCTCCAAGCGCTGGGGCGTCCCGTTCGCCACCGTCGAACCGATCCTCAAGGCGGGCGCCGCGGCGCTCCAGGCGCTGGGGCCCCCCGAGAACCCGCAGCGCTTCATGATGGGCCTCGTGGCCGCCGCCCTGGTCGACGGCAAGGTCGACCGCAAGGAGCGGATGCTGCTCGACGGCGTGGCCCACAACATGGGCCTCGATCCCGAGGTCGTGCCCGGACTGATCACCGCGATGACCGAGTGGCGCAACCGCCAGGCCGGCGCCCAGGCGTAGGACCGTCGGACCTCGGCAGCCGCCGCCTGGATGACCGGGGCCGCTACCTCGCGGCGGTTTCGGTGGGCTGCTCTGCGGCGGGTTCCGCGACCGGTTCGCCCGCGGGCGCTTCCCCGTCCGCCGGCTCCGCGAACGGCTCCTCCGGGAAGTCGATCGGGAACTCCGCCGGGTCGGCCGTCGCGCCGTCGAACGACACCGTCGCCACCGGCTCCGCCGCCCCCTCGAAGTCGGTGAAGAACGCGAGGATCAGCGCCGCGACCGCCATCGCCCCCGCGGCGCTGGCGAGCACGTCGGTGGTCAGCATCAGGTCCTGGCCGGTGGGCTGGATCTCCTCCTGGCGCGCGCGGGTGGTCCCCGCGTCGTTGAACTCGTCCCACAGCAGCGAGCCGTAGGCGCCGGTGCCGGCGGCGCCGGCCCCGAGCGCCAGGGCCGTGCCGGCCACGGTCCAGAACCAGCCCTGGTGCACGCCGCCGCCGAACAGCACCGAGACCCGCGCCGTGCCGTCCACCGGCACGTCGACGCGCTCCTCGAGCGACCGGCCGTCGGGCAGGTCGAAGCGCACCAGGTGCTCGCCCGCCGGCAGCGACGGCAGGGTGGCCGGGGTGCGGCCGATCTCCGCGCCGTCGACCAGCACCCGCGCCCCGGGCGGGTCCGAGGTGCAGACCAGCCGCCCGTTCTGTTCGACGACCAGCGCCACCAGCGACATGGCGGCCATCACCGTCTGCCCCCGCTCGACCGTGATCGTCACGCCGGCCCGGGTGTAGCCGTCGAGCTCGACCTCGACGCGGTGCGGTCCGGGATCGGCCTCGACGTCCGCCGGCGACTCCCCGGCCGCGGCTCCGTCGAGCCAGATCCGCGCGCCGCTCGGCGTCGTCGTGACCCGGATCGTGCCGGTGGGCGTGTCGCGGATGCCGAGCTGGATCCGCAGGGCGGAGATGCGGGTCGCGATCTCCTCGCGCTGCCGCTCGGGGATCTCGTCGCCGCCCTCGTCCAGCGCCTGCTCGTACAACCGCAACGCGTCCCCGGGCCGGCTCAACCGGTCGTGGCAGACCCCCATGCTGTTGGAGGTCGCCCAGTGCGGGTACAACGAGTAGGCTCGCGCGAACTCCTCGAGCGCCTCGTCGGGCTTGTTGCGCTCGAGCAGGCGGCGGCCGCGGCGGTAGAGGTTGCGTGCCTCCGCCCGCGCCTCGTCGCTCACCTCGCCGTCCTGCCCCTCCTGCGCCGCCGAGGGCGCCGGCAGGGCGCTCCAGGTCGTCGCCAGGACCATCGCCACGCACAGCGTTCGCACCACCGCTCGGCTCCTCTCCCCCTGCACCGGCCGGGCGTGAACCGGCCTAGAACGGATCCTCGGGCACCCCCGGGACGATCCGACCGCCGTCGCGCGGCGGCGGGGTCGTGGTGCCGCCGCGGCGCAACCGCACCGGCAGCTCCCGGTCCCCGGTCAGCGTCATCTTCTCGCGGTACGTCTGGTACCCGCGCGCCTCCACCACCAGCTCCAGCTCGACGCCGGACGGCACCAGCCCGCTGGGCGGCGAGCCGGCCAGCGTCACGTCGCCGAAGCGCGCCACCGCGTTCGCCGGCAACCCCTTCACGACGAGGACCACCTGCGGCGGCGCCGCATCGACGACCTCCGGCTCGGTCGCCTCGGTCACCTCGGGCTCCACCACCTTCACCGCCGCGGTGTCCGGCTCGACCACCTCGACGACGTCCGGCTCCGGCGGGAGCGCGTCGAGCTCCTCCGCGGCACTCGCCGCCTCGGGCCCCGCCGCCGCCAGCAGGCCGTCCGGCACCCCGGCATCCGTCCCGCGGCCTTCGTCCCCCCCACCCCGCAGGAGCAACGCCAGCACGACGGTCACCAGGACCAGCGTGGCGACCGCGCCGCCCGTCAGGATCAGCTTGCGCCGGCGCTCGACGGCGGTCGGTCCCTTCGTCACGTGGGGCGCGACTCCGCCCGCGGTGGGCGTCGCGTCGGAACCGCTCAGGCCGGCGCGTCGCAGCGGCACCGCGCCGGCGGAAGCCTCCCCCAACGTCGGGATGCCGGGACGCGAGCTGCTCCAGTCGCCGCGCGCCGACGCGTCGCCGACCAGCGAGGTTTCGACCTCCAGCAGCTCCTCCTGCATCTGCTCGACCGTGGCGTAACGCTCGTCGACCTTCACCCGCATCGCCCGTTGGACGATCTTGTCCAGCGCCGGAAGGACGGCCGGGTCGACCAGGCTCGGCGGGGAGTACTCCGTCGAGCTCCGGGCATCGCGCAGCCGCTCGACCCACAGCAGGTGGCTGTCCGACTCCTTGTAGGGGAACGCCCCGGTGAGCATCCGGAACAGCAGCACGCCGCAGCCGAAGATGTCGCTGCGGGCGTCCACCGCCTGCCCCGTCAGCGCCTCGGGCGCGACGTAGGCCGGCTTGCCCATCAACGTCCCCTGCTGCGTCAGCTCCGACTGGGCCTCGGCCACCTGCAGCGAGCGCGCCAAGCCGAAGTCGAGGATCTTGACGTGGAACCGGCCGCGCTGGCGCGGGATCAGGAACACGTTGGACGGCCCCAGATCGCGGTGCACGACGCCGATCACGTGCGCCGCCGCCAGCCCGTCGAGCACCTGGAGCATGATCCGCACCGCGGCCAGCGGCGCCAGCTTCTTCTCGCGCGCCAGCACCTTGTCCAGCCCCTCGCCCTCCAGATGCTCCATGATCACGTACGGACGCTCGTCCCCGTCCGGGTCCTGGGGGATCGACCAGCCGTAGACGTTGACCACGTTCGGATGGCGAATCGACCGCAACGCCGAGACTTCCCGCTCGAACCGCGCGAAGTACGACGGGTCCTCCATGCAGTCCTGCCGCAGGAACTTGATCGCGAACGGCTCGCCGGTGGACGCCTTCTCCGCCAGGAAGACGGACCCCATCCCGCCGCGCCCGAGCGCGCGGAGCATCCGATAGCCGGGGACCTGGATCCCTCGAGCCAAAACACCACCTTCCGGTCTCGCGACGGTCGTGCTCGCCGTGACGAAGCCGGACAACGATTCCGAAAGGAGTTTACTCCCGGCCGGGCCGACGGGTCAACCAGACGAAGCGGGGTCTCGCCAAACCGTGGAAGGCCGGCTCGCGCTACCAGCCGGAGCCGCAACGGTGCAGGATCTGGCCGGAACGGTCGTCACTCGCCACGAAGACGTTGTTCGCCGAAGAGCCCCAGATCCCGGTCAGTTCGTCCAGCACGTCCAGCGGCACCGGGGTCCAGGACGACCCGTCGTAGCGCAGCAGCGTGCCCAACTCCCCGGCCGCCAACACGTGGTCCGACGCCGAACCCCAGACCGCGTTCAGCCGCAGCCCGACCCACGGATCCGCCGGGTCGGTCATCGAAGCCCAGTCCGTCCCGTCCCAGCGGAGGATCGTCCCGTTGTCCCCCACCGCGAACGCCTCGGTCGCCGACACCATCCAGACGTCGCGCAGCACCTCGGTCGTCCCCGTGGACAGCACGTCCATCCTGGCCTCGCCCGGACGGCGACGCACGGCCGCCCCCCCATCTCCCACCGCCAGCCACTCGTCCGCGCTCACGCCGTGCACCGCCCGCAGGTCCACGTCCGGCAACGCCGGTTCCGGCGCCAGCGGAGTCCAGCCGCCCGGCCCGCCGACGAACGCCACGGCGTCCCCGCCCGCATTCGCGTAGCCGCCGACGACGAACACGGTGTCCCGATCGACACCCCAGATCCCGAGCAGCTGCAGGTTGACGAACCCCGTCGGCAGGGTCGCCCAGGCCGCGCCGTCGAAGTGCCGCACCGTCTCCTGCCCCGCGACGACGAACAGCTCATCGTCCGTCCCCCAGACGCCGCGGCCGTCCACGTCGACCGTCCCACCCAGCCAGTGGGGCAGGTCCCAGACGCCGTCGACCGACCCGACGATGCCGGTCGTCCGGCGGTCCGCGCGGTTCGCCACCGACCCGAGCGCGAACACCGTCTGCGGCGACGTCCCCCAGACGTCGCGCAACGAGAGCGTCGCCGCCCCGGACATCAACCGCCAGGTGCCGCCGCTGCGCCGCATCACCCCGCCGTCGCGCCCGACGAGGTAGACGTCGCCGGCGGCATCGACCCACACCATCTGCGGTCCCATCCGGTCGAACACCGGGGCCGTCGCGTCCTCGGTCCAACTCGTCCCGTCGAAGCGCAGCACGACCCCGCCGTCGATCCAGCCGCTGACCGCCCAGATGTCGTCGGGGCCGCTCCCCATCAGACCGGTGAGGTCCATGATCGTCGGCGTCGGCATCGCGGTCCACGTCTCGCTCGCGCGATCCCAGCGCTGGATCGTGCCGACGGACGCCGCGACGTACAGGGTGGACGGTTCGGGACCCCACAGGCCGTCGACGTCCAGACCGGACCAGGCCGGTGTCGTCGGTGAGATCCGCCTCCAGGTCGAGCCGTTCCAGTGTCCGACGAAGCCGGTGCGTCCCGCGACGAACACGTCGTCGGGGGCGAAGGCGAACACCTTGTACAGGTGCACCGTCGTACCGACGTCGTGCGCCGTCCAACCCGACCCGTCCCAGTGCACCACGGCCCCGTTCGAGCCGGCGATCCAGACGTCCTCCTCGCCCAGGGCGAAGACGCTGTTGAGCGGCCAGGTCGTCCCGGTGGTGTCGTCGTAGCGCCAGCGCGAGCCGTCCCACCAGAAGACGCTGCCCGCCGTCCCGACCGCCACCGCGAAGTCCGCCGACAACGCGTGGACCCAGTCCAGGTTGTAGGAGAAGGGGAACTCCGAGCGTCGCCAGCGGGCTCCGTCGAACGCCGCCACGCGGCCGCCCGCGCCGACCGCGAATCCGGTTCCGTCGGCCGCGATCGACACCGCGCGCAGCCCGTCCGGCCCCGGCGCCACCGGATGCTCGATCACCCAGTCCGTCGCGCAGGCACACCCTTCGTCGGTCGTCCCGTCCCGATTGTCGTCGCACCCGTTGCACGCCTCGGCCGGCGCCACGCACGCCGCGCGGCCCGGCGGCTCGCAGGTCGCCGTGCACGGGCCGGTGCCCTCCAGACCGCAGGCCGTCGTGCAGGCCACCAGACTCCCCGCCGCGCAGGCGAACCCCTCGTCCGTCGTCCCGTCGCAGTCGTCGTCGACCCCGTTGCACTCCTCGTCGACCGGCGCCTCGCAGACCCGCATACAGTCCTGGCACGTCCAGGTACCGGCCGAGCCGCAGCTTGTGGTGCAGGGGTCGGGCGCCGTCGTCGGGTCGCACTCCTCCGGCGGCTCCACCGTCCCGTTGCCGCAGACCGGCCCCGTCTCGCCGTCGTCCCCGTCGACGTCCGCATCCCCGTCCGCCCCGTCGCCGTCCGGGACGTCGGCCACGTCCGCGTCCGGCAACTCGAACGGGTAGAGCAGCGAACACCCCCCCGCTGCCAGCAACGCCCAGATCGCAAACGCAAGCGCTCGATGCATCCGCCGGCACCCCTCTCCGGTCAGGCTAGGCGGACGGCGAACGGTCGTCAACTTCGGAGATGGACCGGGGGAGACGGGCCGGACGAACGAGCGGCGCGCTCCCCGACGACGACCACGGCCAGAACCGCATCGACAACGGCCGAGCAGACTCCCCGACGACGACCACGACGACGTCTACGACCACGTTGAAGAGGGGGTCACCAGTCGGAGCCGCAGCGGTGCAGGATGCGGCCGCTGCGGTCGTTCATCGTCACGTAGACGTTCGTCGGCACCGAGCCCCAGACGCCGGTCAGATCCCCGAAGGCGTCGAGGGCCAGCTCGCTCCAGGCCGAACCGTCGTACCGCAGCAGGACGCCCCCCTGCCCCACCGCGAACACGTTGGTCGCCGAGGAGCCCCAGACGCCCGCGAGCGCGACGCCCTCCCAGGGGGCGCCCGGGACCGTCATCGAGGCCCACGCCGTGCCGTCCCAGTGCAGGATCGTCCCGCCGTCCCCCACCGCGAACGCCTCGGTCGCCGACGCCATCCAGACGTCGCGCAGCGTCGCCGTCGTGCCGGTGTCCAGCACGTCCAGCGTCCGCGTGCCCGGCCGCCGCCGCACCGCCAGGCCGCCGGTCCCCACCGCCATCACGTCGTCGACCGACAGGCCGTGGACCGCCAGCAGGTCGCCGTCCGACCGCGCCGGCTCGAACGACAGCGGCAGCCAGCCGCGGACGCCCCCCTCGAACGCCATCGGTCCCCCCGCCGTCACGTAGCCGCCCACCGCGAACACGTGGTCCGGCTCGGCCCCCCACACCCCGAGGAGCGCAATGTTGACGAACCCGACCGGGAGCGCCGACCAGGTCGCCCCGTCGAAGTGCCGCACCGACTCGTCCGCCGACACGGCGAACAGGTCGTCCGGCGCCGCCGCCCACAGGTCGGTCGCCCCGAACCCGGTCCGCCAGTCGGCCAACCGCCAGCGGCCGCCGTCCGCGCGCAGCAGCGCGGTGCTCGTCGCCCCGGCGAGGCTGGACGACGTGCCGACCACCGCGACGTCCTGGCCCGAGGACCCCGACACCGCGCGCAGGCTCGCCGTGACCCCGCCTTCCATCGGACGCCACGTCCGGCCGTCCCAGCGCATCAGCCCGCCGGCCCGGCCGTTGACCACGACGTTGTCCGCCCCGTTGCCCGAGACGCCGTGCAAGCCCCGCGGGTCCAGCCGCGGCGCCTGGTCCCACCGCCGCCACGCGGTGCCGTCCCAGTGCAGCAGTTCGTCCCCTGCCGCGACGCCGCCGACCGCCCACAGGTCGTCGGGCGCCGCGCCCCAGATCGAATACAGGATGTCCGCGGTCGGCGAGTCCAGTTGCTCCCACAGGCCGGTGTCGACGTGGTAGCGGGCAATCACCCCGAAGCTGCCGACGATCCAGATCGTGGAGGGCTCGAAGGCCCACAACGACTGGAGGTCGACCGTCGCCCAGGCCGGCGGGACGATCGTCGTCCAGCTCGAGCCGTCGTAGTGCATCAGCGTGCCGAGGTTGCCGCAGACCCAGACGTCGTCGTCGGCCAGCACGAGCAGGCGGAAGAAGTGGCGCGACCCGCCGCCGGGAATGCTGTGCCACACGGCGCCGTCCCAGTGGATCAGCGTCCCGTTGGCCCCCGAGGCCCAGACGTCGTCCTCCGCCACGGCCTGCACGCCGTACAACGGTTGGCTGACGCCGCTCGTGTCGTCGTAGCGCCAGGCGCTGCCGTTCCACCAGAACACCGAGCCGTTCGTGCCGACCGCCACCGCGAGGTCGCGCGACAGCGCGTCGACCCAGCGCAGCGTGAACGTCGCCGGGGCGTCGACCCGCGTCCACTCCGCGCCGTCGAAGAACAGCGCCGTGCCCATCGGACCGACGGCGAAGGCGCTGCCGTCGGGCGCCATCGTCACGTTGAGCAGCGACTCCGGGCCCGGCGCCAGCGGATGCTCGATCACCCAATCCGTCGCGCAGGCACACCCCTCGTCGGTCCGGCCGTCGCGATTGTCGTCGCACCCGTTGCACGCCTCGGCCGCCGCCGCGCACGCCGCGCGACCGGGCGGCTCGCAGGTCGCCGAACACGGGCCCGTGCCCTCCAGGCCGCAGGCCGTCGTGCAGGCGACCAGGCTCCCCGCCGCGCAGGCGAACCCCTCGTCGGTCGTCGTATCGCAGTCGTCGTCGACCCCGTTGCACTCCTCATCCACCGGCGCCTCGCAGACGATCCGGCAGTCGATGCACCGGTCCGTCCCGGCCGAACCGCAGCTCGTGACGCACGGCCCGAGCGGCAGGCTCGTGTCGCATTCCTCCGGAGACTCCTCGACCCCGTTGCCGCACACCGGCCCCGCGTCGCCGCCGTCCGCGTCCCCGTCGACCTCCCCGTCCGCTCCGTCGTCGACCTCGGGCACGTCGGCCACGTCGGCGTCGGACAACTCGAACGGATAGAGCAGCGAACAGCCGCCGAGGGCCGCCAGCATCCACGACACGGCCAGGATGGAGCGCTTCATGCGCCGCACCTCTCAACCCCCGGTTCCGGAACCCCCAGGGAAAGCTAGGCGGAGACGTCGCAATCGTCAATGGGGGAAGGGGTCACCAGCCGGAGCCGCAACGGTGCAGGATGCGGCCGCTGCGGTCGTTCATCGTCACGTAGAGGTTCGTCGGCACCGAGCCCCAGACGTCGGTCGGCTCCCCGAACACGTCGAGGTAGCTCTCGGTCCACGCCGTGCCGTCGTAGCGCAACAGCAGCCCTCCCTGCCCCACGGCGAACACGTTGGTCGCCGAGGAGCCCCAGACGGCCGCCAGCGGCACGCCGTCCCAGGGGTCGCCCGCGGCCGTCATCGCCGTCCACGCCGTGCCGTCCCAGTGCAGGATCGTGCCGGCATCTCCCACGGCAAAGGCCTCGGTCGAGGACGCCATCCAGACGTCGCGCAGCGTCGCCGCCGTGCCGGTGTCCAGCACGTCCAGCGTCCGCGTGCCCGGCCGCCGCCGCACCGCCAGGCCGCCGGTCCCCACCGCCATCACGTCGTCGAGCGACAGGCCGTGGACCGCCAGCAACTCGCCGTCCGACACCTCGGGCTCGAGCGCCATCGGCAGCCAGCCGTCCATGCCCCCTTCGAACACCATCGGGCCCCCGACCGTCTCGAAGCCGCCCACGGCGAACACGTGGTCCGGATCGGCGCCCCACACCCCGTGGAGCGCGACGCCGACGAACCCGACCGGCAGCGCCGACCAGGTCGACCCGTCGAAGTGGCGCACCGACTCGTCCGCCGACACCGCGAACAGGTCGTCCGGCGCTGCGACCCACAGGTCGACCGCCCCGAATCCGCTGCGCCAGTCGGCCAGCCGCCAGCGCTCGGCGTCGCTCTGCAGCAGGCCGGTGGCGGGCGTGCCCGCGACGCTGTTCGCGGTCCCCGCCACGAACACCTGCCGGCCCGACAGCCCCGACACCGCTTGCAGGCTCGCCGTGACCCCGCCCTCCATCGGCCGCCAGACGCTGCCGTTCCAGCGCAGGATCCCGCCGTCCCGCCCCTGCACCATCACGTCGTTCGACGCGATGCCGGAAAGCCCGAGCAGCCCGCGCGGATCGAGGATCGGCGCCGCGGTGTCCCGCGTCCACGACGTGCCGTCCCAGTGGAGCAGCACGTCGCCGGACGCCACGCCGCCCGCCACCCAGATGTCGTCGGGAGCGGCGCCCCAGATCGAGTACAGCGGCTCGGCGGTCCCCGAGGCGAGCTGCTCCCAGACGCCGGTGTCGACGTGGTAACGGGCGAGCACGCCGATGCTGCCGGTAATCCAGAGCGTCGTCGGGTCGAAGGCCCACATCGATTGGAGATCCGAGCCGGCCCAGGCCGGCGGCGGGATCGTCGTCCAGGAGGCGCCGTCGTAGTGCATCAGCGTCCCGAGGCTGCCGCAGACGTAGACGTCGTCGTCGGCCAGCACCAGCAGGCGGTAGAAGTGCCGGGTCGAGCCGGTCGGGAGGACGGTCCAGGCCGCGCCGTCCCAGCGGATCACCGTCCCGTTCGCCCCGGAAGCCCAGATGTCGTCCTCGGCCAGGATCTGGACGCCGTACAACGGCTGGGTCGTCCCCGTGGTGTCGTCGTAGGTCCAGGAGCTGCCGTCCCACCAGAACACCGAGCCGTTCGTGCCGACCGCCACGGCGAAGTCCCGCGACCGGGCGGCGACCCAGCGCAGCGTGAACGTCGAGCGGGTGTCGACCCGCGACCACGAAGTCCCGTCGTAGAACAGCGCCACGCCCATCGAGCCGACGGCGAAGGCGGTGCCGTCCGGCGCCATCGCCAGGTTCTGCAGCGATTCGGGCCCCGGCGCGAGCGGGTGCTCGACCACCCAGTCCGTCGCGCACGCGCACCCTTCGTCCGTCGTCCCGTCCCGGTTGTCGTCGCAACCGTTGCACGCCTCGTCGGCGGCCGCGCACGACCCGCGGCCCGGCGGCTCGCAGGTCGCGGTGCAGGTGCCGGTCCCCTCCAGGTCGCAGGCCGTCGTGCACGCCACGGTGCTCCCGGCGGCACACGCGAACCCCTCGTCGGTCGTCGTGTCGCAGTCGTCGTCGACCCCGTTGCACACCTCGTCCACCGGCGCCTCGCAGACGATCGCGCAGTCGACGCAGCGGTCGGTCCCCGCCGAACCGCAGCTTGTCGTGCACGGCCCGAGCGACTCGGTCGTGTCGCACTGCTCCGGCGGTTCCAGGACCCCGTTGCCGCATACCGGCCCGGCCTCGTCGCCGTCCGCGTCCCCGTCCCCGTCTGCGCCGTCGTCGGCCTCCGGCGGCACGTCCGCCACGTCGCCCTCCGGCAACTCGAACGGGTACAGCAGGCTGCAGCCCGAGGCCCAGGACCACAGGCCGAGGGCCAACACGAATTTCCCGACGCTCCCCATCGTCGAACTCCTCAACGCTGTCCGCTGGTTGTGAGCTCGCGCACGACATCCCCCCTCGGCTGCGGCCGGGCCGCCCCGCGAACCGACGCCCGCCCGTCGATCAGGGCGGCGCCATCCGCGTGTCGAAACAGATGCGCGTGCCCGGCGTCGACGGGCTGGTGATGCACTCATAATGCCCGCAGACGTCCGGGTTCCAGTAGGTGTCGATCTCGTTCCAGCGACAGTCGGCGTCCGCCTCGCAGATCGTGAAGCAGGCCTTGATCTGCACCGTCACGCCGCTGGAGCTGACCGTGTAGCTGACCAGCACGCTGCCCGTCGGGCAGGGGCCGACGAAGGCGCCGTAGTTGCCGACGGTCCGGGGGATGCCCGCGAAATCGCACATCCAACCCGGCTCGCAGGTGGCTGCGTACGCCCCGCAGTAGCCGCCCGGGAAGTACACGTTGTTCCCGGACAATACCGTGCTGTGATAACAGGCCTCGAGGGACCCGGTGGGCGGGACGACGTCCTCACAGCCGGTCCAGGTGCCCGCGGTCGGGTTGCCGGCGCGGCACCCGCTGATGCAGCTGCAGGCCGACCCGATTCCACGGTGGACCGGCAGGCAGGAGCGGTCACAGGCCGGGGTCGTGAGCCCCGGGTCGCAGGTCTCGCCGTACTGCGTCTGCAGGATCCCGTCGCCGCAGGTGTCCTGCCGGATCGAGCAGTCGCGGATGCAGGACCCGGTCGGCGTCGTGAAGCAGCTCTCGGTCACCGTGTTGCCGTCGTCGCAGAACTCCCCGCCGCCGGCGTCCCAGTAGCCGTCGCCGCAGGCCGACGCCCGGCAGGTGCCCGACAGGCAGATGTCGCGCGTCGCCGGGTTGGCGTCCGCGTCGCACACCGTCCCGTCCGGCGACGGCGACGAGATGCAAGCCTCGGTCGCCTCGTTGCAGCTGCCCGTGCCGCACGCGCCGGCCGCCGACGAGCAGTCCCGCGGCGGACCACCGCACACGCCGCTCGTGCAGGTGTCCGGGTTCGTGCAGAACAGCCCGTCGTTGCACGCCGTCCCGTTGGCCCGCGGCACCGCCACGCACGCGTCGGTCGTCTCGTTGCAGCTCGCCGTGTTGCACTGGTTGGCGACCGCCGAGCAGTCCCGCGCCGCGCCGCCGCACACGCCGCCCGTGCAGACGTCCGGGTTCGTGCAGTACAGCCCGTCGTTGCACGCGGTCCCGTTGGGCCGCGGGTCGGCGTAGCAGGCGTCCGCCCCCTCGTCGCAACGCCCGACGTTGCACTGATTGCCCGTGGCCGAGCAGTCCCGCGCGGCGCCGCCGCAGGCCCCGGCCGTGCAGACGTCGCCCGTCGTGCAGTACAGCCCGTCGTTGCACGCCGTGCCGTCCGGCGCGACCCCGTGCACGCACCGCCCGCCGGTGCAGGCGTCGGTGGTGCACGGATCGAGGTCGTCGCACTGCGCCGCCGAGGTGCAACGCGCGCAGTCGGTGTCGAGCTCGTCGGTCGCGCGGTCGCAGTCGTTGTCGATCCCGTCGCCGCAGGTGGCGTTGCCCCACGGCCCCTCGGCCCCCGGCACCGGCACCAGCACGTGGTCGCAACGCCCCAACGCCTCGCTGCAGGCGTCGGAGGTGCACGGATCGCCGTCGGCGCAGTCGCGCGCCGTCCCGCCGCCGCAGGTCCCGCCGGTGCAGCTCTCGCCCACCGTGCAGTACACGCCGTCGCTGCACGCCGTCCCGTCGGTCACCGGCACGGCGGCACACCCGGTCGCCGGGTCGCAGACGCCGGTGTTGCAGGCGTCGGTCCACGCCGAGCAGTCGAGCGCGACGCCGCCGCAGGCCCCCGCCGTGCAGCCATCGCCGCCGGTGCAGGCGTCGCCGTCGTTGCACGCCGTCCCGTCCGCCACCGGCTCGGCGTAGCACGCGTCCCCCGCCTCGTCGCAGGTCCCGACGTTGCAGGCGTCGTCGAAGCTCGAGCAATCGATCACCGCGCCGCCGCCGCAGACCCCCGCCGTGCAGACCTCGCCGCGGTTGCAGTACAGCCCGTCGTCGCACGCCGTCCCGTTCGCGCGCGGCGCGAGCACGCAGCCGGCCGCCGCGTCGTCGCACGCGCCGGTGTTGCAGTCGTCGTCCAGCGACGAGCAGTCGCGGAGCGCGGCGCCGCCGCACATCCCGCCGGCGCAGGTCTCGCCCACCGTGCAGTACCGGCCGTCGTCGCAGGCCGTCCCGTCCGCCACCGGCGAGACGGCGCAGCGGTCCGCCCCCTCGTCGCACAGGCCGTAGTTGCAGGACGGCACCCCCTCCGAACAGTCCCGGGGGCTGTGGTCGGCGCAGGCTCCGGCCACGCACGCGTCCCCCACCGTGCAGAACAACCCGTCGTCGCACGCCGTCCCGTCGGCCACCGACGCGTTGACGCAGACGCCGTCGGTGCCGCAGGTGTCGGTCGTGCACGTGTTGGCGTCGTCGCAGTCCGCCGCCTCCTCGCACGGGAGGCAGTTCGGGTCGTCGCCGTCCACCCGTCCGTCGCAGTCGTTGTCCTCGCCGTCCGAGCAGGTCTCGTCCCCCGGCGGCCCCTCGGCCCCCGGCACCGGCACCAGCACGTGCCGGCACTCGGCCATCAGCTCGTCGCACGAATCCGCGGTGCATGCGTTGTCGTCGTCGCAGTCGTTGTCTTCCTGCCCGACGCACTCGCCCCCCTCGCACGTTCCCGGCACCGTGCAGAACCAGCCGTCGTCGCACTCCGTCCCGTCGGGCGCATCGGTGTGGACGCAGTACCCGCTGCGGCAGGCGTCGATCGTGCACGGGTTGCTGTCGTTGCAGTCGGCCCCCGTCGTGCACTCGGACCCCTCGCCGTCCGGGACGTCCCCCACGTCGCCCGGGTCCGGAACGTCGTCGACATCCACCGGCACGTCGTCCCCGTCCACCGGCACGTCGTCCCCGTCCACCGCCTCCACGTCCGCATCGGCGTCGGCCTGCGAGTCGCCGCCGCCGCAAGCCGCCGACAGCAGGGCCGTCGCCACGCCGAGAACGGCGAGCCAGATCCATCGTCCCTGGTGGTTGGTGTTCATCCGATCCTCCCACGCCCTCGGAAACCCGCTCGGGCACGTCCACGACGAGCGACAACAAGTGTACGCGGGCCGTGCAGACGAGGCAACCGCCTGCAACCGCCTGCAACCGCCTGTGCAACGACCGGCGGGCGCGGGCTACCAGGCCGGGCCGCAGCGGTGCAGCACCTGCCCGTCGAGCGTCCCCGAGACGACGAACACGTTGGTCGCCGACGTGCCCCAGACCGCGGCGAGGTCGCTCACCGCGTCGAACGGCTGCTCCGACCACCGCGTGCCGTCGTACCGCACCAGCGTCCCGAGCTCCCCGACGGCGAAGACGTTGGTCGGCGAGCTGCCCCAGACGCCGTCGAGCCGCCGTCCGGCCCACGCGTCGCCCGCCGACGACATCGTCGTCCAGGTGGTCCCGTCCCAGCGCAGGATCGTCCCGTTGTCCCCCACGGCGAAGGCGTCGGTCGCCGACAACGCCCAGACCGAACGCAGCGTCTCGGTCGTCCCCGACGCCAGCGCTTCCAGCGCCGTGCCCGCGGCGTTGCGCCGCAGGGCGGCGCCGCCGGTCCCCACCGCCAGCAGCAGCCCGGTATCCCAACCCGTCACGTCCAGCAGCTCGACCCCCGTCACCGGCGGCTCCGTGGACCACGGCGTCCAGCTCCCGCCGCTCCGGCGAAACACTCCGGGCTGGCCCGACCCGACCGGCCCGCCGACCGCCCACAGGTCGTCGAGCGACGGGCCCCACAGCGCGTGGAGCGAAGCGTCGAGGAACGGAACGCTCCAGCTCTCCCAGGCGGTGCCGTCGTACCGGTGCAACGAGTCGTCCCCGTGGACCAGCACCAGGTCGTCCCCACCGGACCAGCCGTCGCGCGACCCGACCCGCGGACGCCAGTGCGGCAGCGTCCAACTCGTACCGTCGTACCGCAGGACGATCGTCGAGGACGTTCCGGCGTCGTCGACCGCCGTGCCCATCGCGTAGACCTCCTGCGGCGACACGCCCCAGACCGAGCGCAACGCGTAGGTCGCGGCCCCCTCCATCGGTCGCCAGCTCCCCCCCTCCCGCTGCAGAATCCCGCCGGCGCGGCCGGAGATCACGAGCTGCCCGCCGGGCCGGCGGGCCAGCGAGTAGTACCCCGCCGGGTCGACCCGCGGCACCGACGTATCGGGCGTCCAGGCGGTGCCGTCGTAGCGCAGCACCGTCGGCACCGTCCAGCCGCCGACGGCCCAGACGTCCTCCGGACCGGTCCCCCCGAGCGCCTCCAGCGACTCCAGCGTCCCGCTCGCCAGTTCGACCCAGCTGTCGGCGGCGCGGTTCCAACGCACGATGTGGCCGTCGTTGCCCGACAGGAAGAAGTCGTTGCCGTCGGCGCTCCAGACCGCCGCGATGTCCCAGGTCATCCACGACGGCGAGACCCGCCGCCACGTCGAGCCGTCGTAATGCAGCGCGACACCCCACCGACCGGCGGCGACGATGTTGTCCGGCGCGTGGCCCCAGATGCGCCAGAGGTGGCCCGTCGTCGCCGACGGCACCGCGACCCAACCGCCACCGTCCCAGTGCAGGATCGTGCCGTTCGCCCCGCAGACCCAGACGTCGTCCGGCGCCGCCGCCCACACCCCGTACAGCGGCTGGTCCGTCCCGCTCGTGTCGTCGTAGCGCCAGTCGGACCCGTTCCACCACAGCACCGAGCCGTTGGTGCCGACGGCGACGGCGAGGTCGGCCGACAGCACGTGGACCCAGCGCAGGTTGTAGGTGACCGGCGAGCGGACCCGGACCCAGCCGGGGTCCCGGAACTGCAGGATCGCGCCGGCGGAACCGACGGCGAAGCCGGTGTCGTCCGCGGCGAACGAGACGACGAACTGCAGGTCGGCCCCGGGAGCCACCGGATGCTCCACCGCCCAACCGGCGGCGCAGGCACACCCCTCGTCGGTCGTCCCGTCGCGGTTGTCGTCACACCCGTTGCACGATTCGGCCGCCGCCGCGCAGGCCGCCCGGCTGGGCGGCTCGCAGGTCGCCGTGCACGTTCCGGTCCCCGCCACCCCGCACGCCGTCGTGCACGCCACCTCGGCCCCCGCCGCACACGCGAACCCCTCGTCGGTCGTCCCGTCGCAGTCGTCGTCGACCCCGTTGCACTCCTCGTCGACCGGCGCCTCGCACACCTCCCGGCAGTCGACGCAGCGCCCGACGCCGGCCGAGCCGCAGTCGGTGACGCACGGGCCGAGCGAGTCGGCGGTGTCGCACTCCTCCGGCGGCTCCAGGACGCCGTTGCCGCACACCGCACCCGAATCCTCGCCGTCCGGGACGTCGACGTCGCCGTCCGCGCCGACATCGGTGTCGGGCGCGTCGAAGCCGGCATCGGTCTCCGGCAGGTCGAACGGGTAGAGCATGCTGCACCCGCCCAGCACCAACAGTCCGAGCAGCCCCCCTCCGTACCGTGTGGGCATTCCGCTCCTCCCCGTCGTCCCTCAGCGTACCCGCCGCGGTCGGAGACGGTCAACGGGGTGACGTGCGGGGTGAGACGTGCGGGGTGACGTGCGACGCGAGGTGGCTGACGGGCGCCGCCGCCGGCGTGGACTACCAGGCGGGCCCGCAGCGGTGCAGCACCTGCCCGTCGAGCGCCCCCGAGACGACGAACACGTTGGTCGCCGACGTGCCCCAGACCGCGGCGAGGTCGCTCACCGCGTCGAACGGCTGCTCCGACCACCGCGTGCCGTCGTACCGCACCAGCGTCCCGAGCTCCCCGACGGCGAAGACGTTGGTCGGCGAGCTGCCCCAGACGCCGTCGAGCCGCCGTCCGGCCCACGCGTCGCCCGCCGACGACATCGTCGTCCAGGTGGTCCCGTCCCAGCGCAGGATCGTCCCGTTGTCCCCCACGGCGAAGGCGTCGGTCGCCGACAACGCCCAGACCGAACGCAGCGTCTCGGTCGTCCCCGACGCCAGCGCTTCCAGCGCCGTGCCCGCGGCGTTGCGCCGCAGGGCGGCGCCGCCGGTCCCCACCGCCAGCAGCAGCCCGGTATCCCAACCCGTCACGTCCAGCAGCTCGACCCCCGTCACCGGCGGCTCCGTGGACCACGGCGTCCAGCTCCCGCCGCTCCGGCGAAACACTCCGGGCTGGCCCGACCCGACCGGCCCGCCGACCGCCCACAGGTCGTCGACCGACGGGCCCCACAGGGCCTGCAGCGACGCCCCGCTGACCGGGATGCTCCAGGCCTCCCAGGCGGTCCCGTCGAACCGGTGCGACGCGTCGGCGCCGTTGACCAGCACCAGGTCGTCCCCCCCGGACCAGCCGTCGCGCGCACCGACCCGCGAACGCCAGTGCGGCAGCGTCCAGCGCACGCCGTCGTACTGCAGGACGGTCGTCGAGGAGTTGCCCGCCCCGTCGACCGCGGTGCCCATCGCGTAGACCTCCTGGGGCGAGTCGCCCCAGATCGAGCGGAGCGCGTAGGTCGCGGCCCCCTCCATCGGCCGCCAGACCCCCGCCGAGCGCTGCAGAATCCCGCCGGCGCGGGCGCCGACCACCAGCTCGCCGGACGGTCGCCCGGAAGCCGAGTAGTACGCCATCGAGTCGATCCGCGGCGCCGACGCGTCCGGGGTCCACGCCGTGCCGTCGAAGTGCAGAATGACCGGTTCGATCGCCCCGCCGACCAGCCAGATGTCGTCGGGGCCCGTCCCCCAGAAGCCCCCCAGCCACCCCGTGAAGCCGGTCTCCGTCCGGGTCCAGCTGCCGGCGGCGCGGTCCCAGATCAGGACGCTCCCCTCGTCCCCCGACCAGTAGTGGACGTTGCCGTCCGCCGTCCAGACGGAGGTGAGGTCCCAGGTCACCCACCCGGGCGCCACCGAGCTCCAACTCGTTCCGTCGTAGTACAGTCCGACGCCCCCCCGACCGGAGGCGACGATGTTGTCCGGCGCGTAGCCCCGGATGTGCCAGAGGTGACGCGTCGTCCCCGAGGCGACCGGCGCCCAGCCGCTGCCGTTCCAGTGGAGCAGCGTGCCGTTGGCGCCGCTGACCCAGATGTCGTCGGGCGCGGCGGCCCACACCCCGTACAGCGGCTGGCCCGTGCCGGTCGTGTCGTCGAAGCGCCAGTCGACGCCGTTCCACCACAACACGCAGCCGTTGGTGCCGACCGCGACCGCGAAGTCGGCCGACAACACGTGGAGTGCGCGCAGGTTGTAGGTGACCGGCGAGCGCATCCGGACCCAGCCGGGGTCGTCGAAGCGCAGGATCGTGCCGGTCGCGCCCACCGCGAAGCCGGTGCCGTCCGGGGCGAACGAGACCACCAGCTCGATCAGGGCGCCGGGAGCCTGCGGATGCTCCACCGCCCAGCCGTCGGCGCAGGCGCACCCCTCGTCGGTCGTCCCGTCGCGGTTGTCGTCACACCCGTTGCACGATTCGGCCGCCGCCGCGCAGGCCGCCCGGCTGGGCGGCTCGCAGGTCGCCGTGCACGTTCCGGTCCCCGCCACCCCGCACGCCGTCGTGCACGCCACCTCGGCCCCCGCCGCACACGCGAACCCCTCGTCGGTCGTCCCGTCGCAGTCGTCGTCGACCCCGTTGCACTCCTCGTCGACCGGCGCCTCGCACACCTCCCGGCAGTCGACGCAGCGCCCGACGCCGGCCGAGCCGCAGTCGGTGACGCACGGGCCGAGCGAGTCGGCGGTGTCGCACTCCTCCGGCGGCTCCAGGACGCCGTTGCCGCACACCGCACCCGAATCCTCGCCGTCCGGGACGTCGACGTCGCCGTCCGCGCCGACATCGGTGTCGGGCGCGTCGAGCCCCGCGTCGGCGTCGGGCAGGTCGAACGGGTAGAGCATGCTGCAGCCGACGAGCATCGGCAGCCCGACCACCCCCACCCACACCGCCCGCTTCGACATCCCGTTCCTCCTCGCGGCCGACCAGCGTACCCGGGCGGGCCGCCGGGAATCAACGGCACGGATCGGCGTCAGAACGTCCCCGTTCCGCGCAGGCGATGCTCGAGCGTCCGCTGCTCGAGGTCGATCAGCACCCAGGACGGCCGCTCCATCGCCCCGGGGTTGACGCAGGTGGTCCGCCCGAGCCGCCCGAACCAGCTTCCGGACACGTGCGGCGACTCGTGGATGTGCCCGTGCAGCGCCAGCGGCCACCCGCACTCCTCGAGGAAACGGCGGGAGGCCCGCGAGCCGACGTTGCGGCCGTCCCCCGTCACGTCCAGCCCCACTCCCGTCGGCGGACCGTGCATCACGAACAGCGCCCGCTCCGGGTCCGGCGGCGCGGGCAGGGCCGCCAGCTCGTCCTCGAGCGTCGGCAGCCCGGCGACCCAGTCCGCCGGCCGCTCCTCCAACCCCGTCGGCGTCGACACCAGGGGCAGCCCGAACTGCGGCGGACTGCGCCGCTCGGCGTCGTCGTGCCGGCACCAGTCCTTCAGCCGGAACGGCGGGTCGGGGACCCAGGGAAACCCCAGCACGCTCCAGCCGCCGCCCAGCTCGAGCCACCCGCGCCCGTCGAGCCGCCGGCACAGCCCCTCGCGGTCCAGCTCGTCCAGCCCCTCGACCAGCGCCCGCGCGTCGTCGTTGCCGAACATCGCGAAGCAGCGCACCCCGGCCGCGCGCGCCCGTCCATAGAATCCGCGCAACCAGCCGAGAAACGCGCGCTGGCCCGCGAAGGCGTTCTTCATCGCGTGCGGCAACAGGTCGCCGCCGTTGAGGATCGTGCTCGCCCCGCGCTCGAGCGCGAGTTGCAGCGACACCTCGTAGGATTCCTCGTCCCCGTGCAGATCGACCACGTACACCAGCCGCATCCGGTACCCCGCGCGCCGCCGCGGAACCTACCGGATCCCCGCGGACCGGTCCACCGCGCCGCTGTCTAGTCCTCGACCAGCACGATCCGCGCGCTGCGCCAGTCCGTGCCGCCGCGGCCGTCGTGCATCACGAACCACAGGTCGACCGTCGCCGCACCCGCGGGCGGCGTCCAGCCCACCTCGAGGTTGTCCACCCCGCTGCGGATCCGCTCGAAGGAGCCGGCCGTGGCGAACCACGAGACGTAGACCCCCTCCTCCCGCTCGACCGGCTCGCCGAAAGCGATCTCGACGAACGTCTCCACGGCGTCCGGCGCCGCCGTGGCGGTGACCGTCCGCTCGGCGCACTCGCCCGCCGGGCAGACCGGCAGCTCGACCGGCTCCCCGCCCAACGGCGTCCCGTCGACGGCGATGTCGACGAACCGCGGATTGCGGTTGGGCGCGGCGGCGTCGCTGATCGTCACCCGCTTGTAGGCCGTGGCGCCGTCGCCCCCTTCGCACTCGGGGAAGCCCGACGGCGCGCCGCCGTCGACGGTCGGCAGGACGAACGTCCCGCCGGCGCAGGCCAGCAGCGTCACCAGCACCTGCGCGGAGACCTCCCCCTCCTCCAGCGGCGGCGCCACGAACGTGAAGGTCGCTTCGAAGCCGAGACCGATGATCCCGCCCGCCGCGGGGTCCGCGCAGTCCTCGGGGTTGGCCGCCGGACCGAGCACGCAGGCGGCCCAGAGGTAGGAGATCGCCCGGCCGTCCCCCTGCGGGTCGGCCAGCAGCGCATCGACGCGCACGGTTTCGCCGGGCGCGGCCTCCGGGACGTCGGCGCGCACGCCGAGCACCCGGAACTTGTCGACCAGGCTCTGCGGCGGCAGGTCATCGGAACAGGCCCCGGCGGCGAGCAGCAGCACCAAGCCCGCCAGCACGCGCACGGGCGCCCGGAGAGCAAGCAGGGTCGAAGTCGAGCCGTGAACCGCCATCACCGTCAGAAGCTAGGCCGAAGCGGTTCACGGTGCAAGAGGGCACGCCCAGGCGCCGACACAGGCAAGCGAGAACTCGCTGCTCAGAGGCGCCATCGAGGAAAGCGGCGGACGAGTACCGCGGGGCGCGGTCGGCCGGAGGAGCGAGTCGCGTTGCGGCGCGCGGGCGCCGCGACGGGGCACCTGCAGTGCGCCGGCCACCTGCACGACGACCGGTCCCCTGACGGCTTGGCGCCTTGGCGCCTTGGCGCGAGGTCCCGTCCCCCCCGCGATGGACGCCTTGGCGCGAGGTCCCTCGCCGATCGGTTGCGGATCTCTCGAGGTCTTGGCGCGAGGTCGGCTAGCGGCAGACGCCGTCGGCGCAGGACAGGCCGGAGAGGCAGTCGCTCTGACGGTCGCACTGGTTGGCGATCTCGTTCTCGGTGCGGCAGAAGCCCTCCCAGCAGTAGAGGAACGGGGCGCTGCCGGCGCAGTTGACCTCGGCGGCGCACGGCATGCGGCAGGCGCCGTCCACGCAGGACAGGCCGCCCGCGCAGTCGCCGGCCGTGCAGCGCGGGGCGACGGGCACCGAGGGGAGACACATCGAGCTCTCGCAGGACTCGAACGCCCCGCAATCGGTGGGGGCCCCGCAGGTGGCGACGCAGTAGCCGTTGACGCACAGCCCGCCGGAACACTCGCTGGAGTAGGTGCACAGGCCGCCGCCGTCGGCGTCGTCGAGGCAGACGCTGCCGGTGCAGATCTGGCCGGTGGGGCAGGCGGCGCCGCCGGAGCAATCGACGCGGCAGAACGAGTCCTGGCAGACGGTGCCGGCCGGGCACTGGTGGTCGTAGACGCAGAGGGCGACCGGGTCGTGGCACCGGCCCTCCTCGCACCACCAGTCCTCGCCCGCCGGGCCCATCTCGCGGCATTCGCCGTCGTTGGCGCAGCCGCACGAGCCGTCGGGGCACGGGCCGCGGTCGGGCACGCAGATGCCGCGGTCGTCGCAGACGAACGACTCGCCGTAGCCGGCGCAGTCGTCGTCGTCCGAGCAGAGCCCGGTGCGCACGCAGCGGCCGGCGTCGAGGTCGCAGTAGCCGACCTCGCAGTCGGCGTCCTCGTCGCAGGTCATCGTCGCTTCCGGCACGCAGGTGCCCCAGATGTCACAGACGTAGCCGTCGGGGCACGGCGTGTAGAAGCAGTTGCCGGTCGGCACGCACTCCCGGTCGACGCAGGCGTAGCCGGGCGAGCAGTCGCTGTGGTCCCAGCACTCGCAGCCGCCGCTGCCGCAGATCGGCACCGGTCCTCCCCCTTCCTCCTCCATCCAGATCGGGCAACCGGCGCCGAAGAAGGCGGTCACGGCGAGGGTTCCGAGAAGCATCGGTAGCGTACGTCGCATCGGTCACCTCCTCCCGGAGTACCTGGTTGGCTCCGGTGGAACGGTCCAGCAGAGGCCGATTATGCACCGGCTGTGCCAGCGGTGTCGAGTCGGGGATTGCAGGGGAATCGCCTCCCGCAGGGGCCGCCGACGGACCTGGTGTGAACCGAAATTCACACCGAATTGTGAACTCCTGTCGCGGACCCGCGGCGCTGGACCCTCCGGGTCGACGGTGGTAGCATCCGGCCTCGCCGCGGCTCGGCGCAAGGAACCGCACCCCCGCCGGGGGTGGCACCCCGAGGATCGAGACATGGACGTCACCTGCAGTCGCTGCCAGTCGGTCTACGAGTTCGAGGACACCCTGGTGTCGCCCAAGGGGGTCGTCGTCCGCTGCACCCACTGCGGCCATCTGTTCAAGATCTTCCCGCCCGGGACCTCGCCGGCCCTCCCCGAGGAGAGCGGCTGGATGCTGCGCCGCGAGGACGGGACGGTGTTCGCGATCGACAAGTTCACGACCCTGCAGAAGTGGATCGGGCAGGGCAAGGTCACGCGGCGGGACGAGTTGTCGCGCACCGGCGAGTCGTGGAAGCGGCTCGGCGACATCGTCGAGTTGTCGCCGTTCTTCGACCTGGTCGAGCGTTCCGGGACCAGCCAACGGACCGAGACCTCCCCGTCGATCCCGGCGACGCCCGACCCGTCGAGTCCGGGGGTGCCGGAACCCGCCGTGCCGGCCGCGCCGCGCCCGAAGGTCGAGATCGTCCCCGAATACGTCTCGCTGGCGGCCGAGGAGCGGCTGCCGCCGCCGCAGATCCCGACCGAGGAGCCGAGCATCGGTTCCGGGGCGACGCTCGCCGCGGCCCCGGCGGTCCCGGCGACGGCCGCGGCGACCGCGGCGGCCGAGGAACCGACGATGGCGGCGGTGGACGAA